>NZ_QZEG01000038.1:0-28985 GCF_009917605.1 Anaerotruncus sp. 1XD42-93
GAACCCAAACTTCCGTTGCCTCACTGCCCTTGGAAACCGCAATTTTTTGAAAAAATTGAGTAAAACTTTAGGGCTTGTTTGAAAATAGAGAAATAGACGGATGGTTCGTAAAAAGTGAGCGGCCGCAAGGAAAAAAGCACAGGAATACTTGCTGTATTCCGCGCATTTTTGACGCGGCAGCCGCCGCTTTTTGTAGAAAAAGACGGCTATTTCGATTTTTCAAACAGCCCCTAGATGTTAAACAGGATCTTAAAAATCTATAAAGGACATACTGTCTGCGGGAAATGCCTGTACCGGAACATCTTCCATCAAGGGAACGATTTCTTTCTGCGAAAAACCTCGGCATAACAGGAAAACTTAAAATCACCGGCAATAGGGGGGCTTGCAAACCTTGAGCCCGCCGCAAGTTCTTATTCCGTTTTTCTCTGCCGTCCCGTATGGTCAAGCGCATAGGGCGGCTGATAGATCAGCTCTCCCACCGTCACAAACCGGTATCCCTCAGCGGTCAGGCGGTCGAGAATCTGCTCTAATGCCGCAGGAGTATTCGCCTTTCCCGCATGGAAAAGCATGATATCTCCGTTTTGCGCCCTTCCGCAGACCCGCTCGACCATCTCCCCGACCGGCGGGGTCTTCCAGTCTACACTGTCATTCGACCACTGAATCACCTCAAATCCCAGTTCCCGAGCGGTCGCGACGACCAGATCATTATAAGCTCCGGACGGTGGACGGAACAGTTGGATCTTCCGCCCGGATGCTGCCTCAAGTTTCTCCTGAGAGCGGGTAAGCTGCTGGACGATCTCCTCCCTGGAAAGCCGGGTCATATCGGGATGCGTGTCCGAATGACTGCCCAGCTCATGTCCTGCCTCCGCGATCTGCCCAACTGCTTCGGGATAGCGGTCACACCAATCCCCCACCACAAAAAAAGTGGCTTTTATCTTCCGCGCGTCAAGCAGTCCAAGCAGACGGTCGATGTCGCTGTCATCCCACGCACAGTTAATCCCAAGTGCAGCCGTTTTTTCGGAGGTCTCAACCGAATAGATGGGCAGTTCCCGCGGGCGTACGGAAGTCCCTATCGCCCTGCCTGCCGCCCCCGCTATACCAAATCCCGCAAAAACCAACAGACCGAGCACAGCAATCGCTTTTTTCCATGAAAAAACGCCGTACATAAACTTTCACCTCAGTGCAGTTTATGCGGCGTTTTCCAGTCTATGCCTGCGCGGCGAGGTAGCCGCCTGCTTCAAATGCGGCGATTGCCCCATCTCCGGCGGCAGTCACGATCTGACGCAGGGTCTTTGTGCGGGTATCCCCCGCTGCGAATACGCCGTCCAGGTTGGTCCGGGTATCCTCCCCCGCGACGATATAGCCGGATGGGTCAAGGGTGAGCTGTCCGGCAAAAAGCTGGTTATCCGGTTCGAACCCAACCGCGACAAACACCCCCTGAACCGGGATTCCGGTTCGGCCGCCCGTCTTGACATTCTCTACCTCGATTTCTCCCACCATCGGCTTTCCTTCGGCCTGCCGGATTTCCACGGGAATCGTGTCATAATGGATCGTGATATTTTCCCGCTTTTGCAGGGCATCGGTCAGCACCCTACCCGCGCGGAATTCATCACGGCGGTGAATAATGTGCACCCGCTCGCAGAGGTTGGAAAGATAAAGCGCATCCTCGACTGCTGTGTTGCCGCCCCCCACAACAAGGGTATGTTTCCCCTTATAGAATCCACCGTCACAGGTCGCGCAATAGGATACCCCCCGCCCCGCAAGCTCCTCCTCACCAGGAATCCCCAGCTTGCGGCGTTTTGCACCGTTCGCGACGATCACTGCACGCGCACGAAAAGCCCTGCCCGACTGGGTTTCAACCGTCTTTTCCGCCTCATAAAGCCGAACAGCGGATACCCCGTCAAACTCGATTCTCGCACCCTGCTCAACCGCTTGGTTATACAGGCTGGTGCTCAGCTCCACCCCGCTGATCCTGCTGTATCCGGGATAATTTTCGATCTCGGGGGTATTTGCCATCTGCCCGCCGCAGACATACGCCTCGAGCACAACGGTTCGCCAGCCCGCCCGCTGCAGGTAGATCGCCGCTGTCAAACCTGCCGGCCCTGCGCCGATAATGATTGCATCATATTGTTCCACTGTTCGTTTCCTCCCGCTATCATCGAAGTAGTTGAAAAGAATCTTTCTGACCCTTTTTAGGCCTGCCAATATATCCGATGTGCCGGCAGGCTTTCGCCCATCCCCAAAAAACAAACGCTTTTTTTGGGGACTGTCTATCGGCCTTGTGTGGTTTCTATTGTATCCCAATCGCCCGGGATATGCAACCTTTTCCAAAAATATCTGCCATTCTTTCTATCAGTTGTTTAAATCGCTACTATCTTTTTTGAGTACAATTTGCTATACTGGAATCGAATCCTCTGAAGAGAATCAACTGGTGGTGAAATCATGGCATTTTCAGAACAACTGTCTCTGCGCGCGGT
This sequence comes from Anaerotruncus sp. 1XD42-93, assembly GCF_009917605.1. Taxonomy (NCBI): domain Bacteria; kingdom Bacillati; phylum Bacillota; class Clostridia; order Eubacteriales; family Oscillospiraceae; genus Anaerotruncus; species Anaerotruncus sp. 1XD42-93. The sequence goes on from NZ_QZEG01000038.1 coordinate 2,478, forward strand.
CGGGATCGTTGGCCTTGGATTGATCGGCGGTTCGATGGCGCGTGCTTTTCAAAAATATACAACCTTGCGGGTCTACGGCTGTGACACCAACCCACAGACCGCCATGCAGGCCGAGCGGGACGGCGCGGTCGATGCCGCAGGCGGTCCGGAACTGCTCTCCCGGTGCGGCCTGGTGCTGGTCGCACTTTATCCCCAGCAGACGGTCACCTTCGTCCGGGAACAGATCGAACGGTTTGCGCCGGGAAGCATCCTGGTCGACCTGTGCGGGGTCAAACGCTATCCGGTGGAAAACCTGACCTCTCTCTGTGCCGAGCATGGGGTCACCTTTATTGGCGGGCATCCAATGGCAGGGAAAGAAACCTGGGGATTTTCCGGCTCGGATGCCGATCTTTTCCAGCAGGCAAGCATGATCCTGACCCCGGACGACCACACCCCGCCGGACGCACTTGCGCTGGCTTCTGAGCTGTTCCGGCAGATCGGGTTCGGGCGGATCACCCTGACCACCCCCGAAGCGCATGACCGTATGATCGCGTTCACCTCCCAGCTGGCACATGTGGTCTCGAGCGCATATATCAAAAGCCCGCGTGCGCTCCAGCGCAGCGGCTTCTCAGCAGGCAGTTACAAAGACCTGACCCGGGTAGCCAAACTCAACCCGGAGATGTGGACCGAGCTGTTTCTGGAAAACGGGGACGACCTGGTGGAAGAGATCGACGAGATCGTCCTTCATCTGAATGAATACCGGGATGCGATCTCCCAAAAGGACGGAACCCGTCTTTACACCCTGCTGGACGATGGCAGACGGATCAAGGAGGCTTTACAATGAAAACCATACAGGTCAATACAGGCAGGCCGTACCGGATTCAGATTGGCAGCGGGCTGCTCGATCAGGCGCCTGCATTGATTGCGCAGGCCTACGGGGATCGGCGCCCCCGGCTCGCAGTCATCACCGATGATACGGTCGACCAATTCTATGGGGACCATCTGACCGCTCTGCTCGAAAGGGCAGGGTATCCGGTCTGTAAATTTGTATTTCCACATGGGGAGCAGTCCAAAAACCTGCAAACTGTCCACGCGGTATACGGATTCCTCTCGGAAAACGGGATCACCCGGACGGACGTCGTGGTTGCGTTGGGCGGTGGGGTGGTTGGCGACCTCGCGGGCTTTGCTGCCGCAACCTGGCTGCGGAGCGTCGATTTTATCCAGATTCCCACCACCTTTCTTTCCATGATCGACTCGTCGGTCGGCGGCAAGACCGGCGTTGATATTCCACAGGGAAAAAACCTGGTCGGCGCGTTCTGGCAGCCGTCCCTGGTCATCTGCGACCCTTCAACCCTCGATACCCTCCCCGCTGTATATTTTTCCGACGGGATCGCCGAAGCGGTCAAATACGGCGCTATCCTCGATGACTCCCTTTTCCGGCTGTTCGAGGAGGGCAGGCTGCGCGAACAGCTCACCGAGGTAATCGCCCGGTGCATCGACCTGAAACGGCTGGTCGTTGAGCAGGACGAACGGGACACAGGGCTTCGCCAGCAGCTGAATTTCGGCCACACCTTCGGCCATGCGATCGAAAAACAGGCACAGTTCACGATCACCCACGGGCAAGGGGTTGCAATCGGGATGGTGCTGATCTCCCACGCCAGCGAACGTGCCGGCCTGACCCCGGCAGGGACCGCCGACCGAATCCGCTCCTGCCTGCGGCAGTACGGGCTGCCAACCTCCACCGACTACCCGATCGGCCTGCTCTGTCAGAATGCAATGGGGGATAAAAAACGCTCCGGTTCGAAGATCAAGCTGGTCGTGCTCGAACGGATCGGCCAAGCCACCCTGCATCCGGTCGATACCGACCGCCTGCTCTCCTTTATGACGGAGGAATCCGATGCCTGATTATCTTCTGACCCCCGCCCGCCCGCATGGGGAACTGCACGCGCCTCCTTCCAAATCTGCGGCGCACCGGGCGCTGATCTGCGCCGCCCTTTCAGGGGAGCCCTGCCGGGTCTCCCCGGTGTCGAGATCGGCGGACATGGATGCGACCATGGGGGTGCTCGCCGCAATGGGCAGCCGGTTCACGCGGGAGCAGGCTGCGGTCGTCTTTTCAGGCGCAGGCTGGGCCGCTGCGCCTGCCCTGCTCAACTGCATCGAAAGCGGCTCCACCCTGCGGTTTCTACTGCCCGTTGCCGCCGCGCTCGGCATCCCCGCAACCTTCACCGGGGAGGGCCGGCTCCCCGACCGCCCAATCGGGGTGCTCGCCGAGCAGATGAAACGACATGGTGTTTCGTTCTCTTCCGATCGGATGCCGTTTACCCTCTCAGGACGTCTGACCGGTGGTCAATACCTGCTGCCCGGAAATGTCAGCTCTCAGTTCATCTCGGGGCTGTTGTTTGCGCTCCCGCTCCTGCCCGAAGGCGGGGAAATCCTGCTCGATTCCCCGCTTCAGTCGGCCGGATATGTCGAAATGACGCTCGAGTCCCTGCGTGGCTCAGGCATCCGGGTGGAGGAACTCCAAAACGGCTGGCGGGTTCCTAGAGGACAGGCATACAGCAGCGGAGACCGAACGGTTGAGGCAGACTGGTCCAACGCAGCCTTCTGGCTCTGTGCGGGGGCAATCGGCGGAAAGGTCCGCCTGACCGGGCTTTCCCCCCATTCTGTACAGGGGGACCGGGCGATTCTGGAAATCATCCGGCGGTTTGGCGGGCAGGTTTCACAGGATGCGGATGGGGTATGCACCTGCGCCGCGCCGCTGCATGGCTGTAGGGTGGACGCAGGGCCGATCCCCGACCTGATCCCGGTGGTTGCGGTGATGGCAGCATTCGCCCATGGTGAAACCGAAATTTACAATGCCGCCCGCCTGCGGATCAAAGAGAGCGACCGGCTTGCAACGGTCAGCGCCCTGCTCCGCAGCCTCGGCGGGACGGTTGCTGAATACCCCGACCGCCTGGTCATCCAGGGCGGCGGGCTGCATAGCGGAACGGTCGATGGTGCAAACGACCATCGGATCGTGATGGCGGCTGCGGTCGCAGGGATGTTCTCCGACGGACCGGTAACAGTCACCGGTGTGGAGGCGGTAGGAAAGTCCTACCCAGACTTTTTTGCAGACTACCAAAAACTAGGCGGCTTTTACGCCCCGACAGGAGGTTAATAGCATGTCATCCAGATGGGGCAGACAGTTTCAGATTTCGATTTTCGGAGAGAGCCATGGGGCCGGGATCGGCGTCGTGATCGACGGCGTCCCCGCTGGGTTCACGCTCGATCTCGAAGAACTATACGCATTCCTGAAGCGGCGCGCACCCGGCAGGAACCGCGCCAGCACCCCGCGTCAGGAATCCGACCTGCCGGAACTTGTTTCGGGCGTGCAGGATGGACGGACAACCGGCGCACCGCTCACCGCATTGATCCGCAACAGTGACCAGCACTCGAAGGATTATTCCGAGCTGGCCAGCACCGCACGTCCCGGGCACGCCGACTATACCGGCTACCTGCGTTATGCAGGCTGCAATGATGTGCGGGGCGGTGGGCATTTCTCCGGGCGGCTGACCGCACCGCTCTGCTTTGCGGGCGGGGTCGCCAGACAGCTCCTTGCCGCACGCGGCGTTCTGGTGGGGGCACATGCCGCGCGTATCGCAGGGATTGACGACGCCCCATTCGACCCGGTTGGCTTGGATGCTACAACCCTGCTCGCCCCCGGAAAAGCGGAGATCCCTGTCCTAGACCCGGAATCAGGCAGGCGGATGCTCGATGCGATCGAACTGGCGCGGATGGAGCAGGACTCGGTGGGCGGCGTGGTCGAATGTGCGGTGCTCGGGATGCCCGCGGGCGTTGGCTCTCCGATGTTTGATGGGTTGGAAAACCGGATTGCCTCGATCGTATTTGGCATCCCGGCGGTCAAAGGGATCGAATTTGGAGCCGGATTTGATGCCGCCGAGCTGCGCGGGAGCCAGAACAACGACCCGTTTCGTATCCGTGACGGGAGGGTTGTCTGCTCCACAAACCATGCGGGCGGCATCCTTGGGGGCATCTCGAACGGTATGCCCATCCTGTTCCGGGCCGCGTTCAAGCCCACCCCGTCGATCTCCCAGCCGCAGCAGACGGTCGATTTTGTCCGGCATACCGAGCGGGACCTGACCGTCCATGGACGGCATGATCCATGCGTTGTCCTGCGCGCGGTCCCGGTGGTGGAAGCCGCAGCCGCAATCGCAGCCGCTGACTGCCTGCTCGAGGCGGACGGTTACCGGCACTTCTGAGCGCCTGCCCGTACGGAAAAAAGTGCTCTTCCAGAGCGAACTGATCCTAAAAAAGCCCCCGGAACCGTTTCCAAGCGGTCCCGGGGGCCTCCTCTTTTCACCTATTATTTCCCTGTCGCATTGCGAAATGCCTGCCGGGTCGCCTTGATCTCGGTCAGGGACTTGACCAGCACTTCCTCGGTCTTGTAAAGGCAGTTGTCCGAAAACTCCTGCGCCGCCTGACGGATCTCACGCGATTTCATCTGCGCTTGGGTCAGGATTTCGGATGCTTTGGCCTGTGCCGCCTTGACGACCTGTTCCTGCGCCACCAGGCTGCGTGCACGATCCTCAGCCTTCCGGATGATCGATTCCGCTTCCTTTTTCGCGCCCGAGATAATGTCGGTACGGTCGGAGACAATCGCTTTCGCCTGCTTGATCTCAGACGGGATGTTCAGGCGGATATCGTCGATCAGGTCGCGCACCTTGTCCGCATCTACCACGCAGCGCCCCCCTGAAAGCGGAAGGCTCCAGGAACGGTCAAGAAGCTCATCTATAACGTCCAGAATTTCATCAATATTCATCTGAGGTTTCTCTCCTTTTTCGGAACTGTTTGCAACTCAAAACGGTTAGATGTCCGCATGGTACCGTCTGGCGATCCCCTGGGACACCGTCTCAAGGATGCAGTCGGGTACAAACGGGCTGATGTCCCCGCCAAAACGTGCAATCTGGCGCACCATACTCGAGGACAGATACATCATCTCACTGCTCGAGGTGAGAAAGACCGTTTCGGCGTCCGGCTCCATCTTGCGGTTGGTGAGCGCCATCTGGAATTCATAGTCGAAATCCGAGACCGCGCGCAGCCCTTTAATGATCGCAGCCGCCGAACGCCTCCTTACATAGTCTATCAGCAAACCACTGAACTTGTCAACTTCTATACCGGGAAGCCCGCCAAACACGGTACGGATCATCCCAACCCGCTCCTCCACCGAAAAGACCGGATGCTTGTCTGGATTCTCGCTGACCACGACAATGACCCGGTCAAACAGTTTGCGGGCCCGCAGAATAATCTCCTGATGCCCCTTGGTGATCGGGTCAAAACTGCCCGGACAGATTGCGATTCGCTCCATCCTTACTCGTCCTCCGCTGTCTTTTTGTAGGTGGTCACCTTGGCCTTGCCATAACGGTAAACCTTATAGATCGAAAATTCCCCTGCCTGCCCGGGCAGCTCCTCGGTGCGCTCGGTCTCACAAACAATGATCCCGTTTTCGTTCATCCGTCCGGCGAGCTGCGGGAGCACTTCGTCGATCTTTTTCTGCCCATAGGGTGGATCGACCAGCGCGATGTCAAACCGATCGGTGCATCCTGCGAGATAAGCGGAAGCATCCATCGCGGCTACCCGGCTGTTCTGGGCGAGCCGGGTAGCATTCAGGTTGCGCCGGATGATCTCCTGCGCCTCACGGGAACTGTCCACGAACACCGCGAATCGTGCCCCCCGGGAAAGAGCCTCTACCCCGAGCTGCCCGCTGCCCGCAAACAGGTCGAGCACCATCGCCTGTTCGATCTCAAATTGCAGGATACTGAAGATCGCTTCCTTGGCCATATCCGAGGTTGGGCGGGTATCGGTGCCCGCGGGCGCTTCCAGACGCATCCCCCGCGCCGAACCGGTAATTACTCTCATAATTTTTTCTCCTGTTTTCTATTTCATCTGTTCGGGTCTTTTGGAACCTGTTTTATATCTTGGACCCTGCGCTTGTTTAACCGCCGCAGCGACACATTGTGACTCTATTATCCGCAATTTATGCGGATTTGTCAATCTTCCTCATGCAGAAACTGGTACAACCGCTCCGCTGCCGGGTGGGACATCCCCTTGACCTGCGCCAGCTCATCGACCGAAGCCGCCCGGATCGCCTTGACCGTTTTGAACTGTTTGTAGATTTCCGCGGCGCGCTTGTCGCCGATCCCTTCGCATTGGGTGAGTGAGAGGGCGAATGCGCTCTTCTGGTGTTTCGACCGGGAATACTGGATCGAAAACCGGTGCACCTCCTCCTGAATCGAGGAAACGAGGGTAAATGCACTGCGGTGGGAGGCGATTGCAATTTCACCGCCGCTTTCAGCGATCGCGCGGGTGCGGTGCTTATCGTCCTTGACCATACCGAACACCGGCACCGAAATCCCCATCCCTGCCAGCATGGGCACAATCGTCCCCACGTGCCCCTTGCCGCCATCGAGCAGAATCAGGTCGGGCAGCCGGTCAAATGCCTCGTCCTGTTTGTCCGGGTCGAGATACCGCTCAAACCGGCGGCGGAGCACCTCGCTCATGCTTGCATAGTCGTCGGTGCCTGCCACCGTCTTGATGCTGAATTTGCGGTAGCATTTGCGCAGCGGACGCCCGTTTTCAAAGACAACCATCCCCGCAACCACCGTATCCGAACCGATGTTGGAAATATCGTAGGACTCGATATACCCGGGCGGTTTTTCCAGCCCGAGCAGACGCGCCAACTCATCGAGTGCGGCGACCTCCCGCCCGGTCCGCTGGCCGCGCTGGGAGAGTTTTTCCGCTGCGTTCTTTTTGGCCATTTCCATCAGTTTGAGCTGTTCCCCGCGCTGTGGGATGCGGATTTCGACCTTATGGCCCGCCTGCTCGCTCAATAGCTGGGCCACAATCTCCACATCCTCCACCGGCCCGTCGAGCTGGATCTTCCGGGGGAGGTCCTGACGGTTGGAGGTGGTATAATACCGCAGCAGGAATTCCTGCCGGGCTTCGTCCAGATCGTCTACCGCGCCGAGCAGGAAATCCTGCTTGTCCACCAGGCGCTCGGTGCGGAATTTCAGCACCACTGCACAGGTTTCGGTATCAGTCCGCTGCAGGGCAATCACATCCTGGTTCGCAACGCTCGTAAAGACCACCTTCTGTGACTCGCTGATCTTCCCGATCGCCCGGATACGGTCCCGAAGCTGCGCCGCCTTCTCAAACTGCATATTTTCGGCGTATTCATTCATCTGGCGGGTCATCAACTCGACACTCTGCGAGCTGCCGCCTTTGATATACTCGAGCGCCTGCGCCAGAATTTCATGATACTCTTCGAGCGAAATCCTACCCTGGCAGACCCCCATGCACCGTTTGATATGGAAGTTCAGGCAGGGGCGCCCCTTCCCGAACTCCTGCGGGAACCGTTTTGAGCAGGTGGGCAGCAGAAACACCCGGTTTGCCTCGTCGATCGTCTCCTTGACCACATAGGCCGAGAGGTACGGCCCGATGTATTCCGCACCATCCTCCTCCCGCTGGAAGGTCTGACGGATCCGGCTATATTCTTTCGGGAAAATTTTGATATAGGAATAGCCCTTGTCATCCTTGAGCAGGATGTTATATTTGGGGGTATGCAGCTTAATCATGCTGCATTCGAGCACCAGCGCTTCGAATTCGCTGTCGGTCACAATATAATCGAAGTCAAACACCTGCGAGACCATCCGGTATACCTTTGGCAGATGCTTTTCCACCGAGCGGAAATAACTGCTCACCCGGTTTTTGAGCGCTTTTGCTTTGCCGATATAGATGATATCGCCCGCCTTGTTCTTCATGATGTAGACTCCCGGCAGCAGCGGCAGCCCATGTGCTTTGTCCGAAAGGTACGGAAGCCTTGGGTTGTCCATCCGATCCCCCTTTTCCAACTTTCCCGATGGTTTACAAAAAATGCACCGTCCTACACAGGAACGGTGCAATTTTCAGGCATCAAAACCAAACTTACTCTGCGAAGCCCGACTCTACGAGCTTGACCAGCCCATCTACTGCAAGCTGCTCGTCCGAGCCGTCCGCGATGATCCGGATGGTAGTGCCGCCCACGATTCCGAGCGAAAGCACACCGAGCAGGCTCTTGGCATTGACACGGCGCTCCTCCTTCTCAACCCAGATCGAGGATTTGTACTCATTCGCTTTCTGAATGAAGAAGGTTGCAGGGCGTGCGTGAAGGCCAACCTGGTTCTGGACAGAAACTTCTTTTACAAACATAGCAATACTCTCCCTGTTCTAAAAAATGTAAATGTACTGGTTTGCCTGCGACTTATTTTTATTATAAGCGGAAGTTCCCCGAGCGTCAATCGAATTCGGGTTCGATTACAAATTTTTCGGGATTTTTCTGCTTGTTCCCCAATTCCTTTCAGATTCTAAAGCAAGATAATTGTGCAAGTTTACCACAAAGTTTTCAACAATTGTGACAAGATACCCTGTCGAAACGTTGTATTTCGTCGAATCGCAATTAAATAACAATCAGTCCCGCACAGGAGCGAAGCAGCTGCCAGGCCACCGGAACGGCCAGAGCGGGGAGCAAATTTGCGGTGCGGATGGTGGTAAACTCGAGAAAATTGATCCCGATACAGAGGACAATCGCATAGCCAACCATGCAGATTCCGCCAAGCAGTGCGTCCGAAACGAACGGGGACAGAACCCCCGCAAACAGGGTAATCCCACCCTGATAAAGCGCGACTGGCAGCGCGGAAAAGAGCACACCAAATCCGAGTGTCGAAGCAAGGATGATCGAGCAGACGAAATCGAGCGCACTTTTAATGTAGAGGATGCTGCTGTCCCCGGTGAGGCCATCGTTCAGCGCACCGATAATCGCCATTGCGCCGATGCAGTAGATCAGGGAACCGTTGATAAAGCCCTTGGCAAATCCCTCTTTTCCAAACCGTTCTTCGATCCGTTTGCCCATCCGGGTGAGTTTGTCGTCGATCTCCCACAGCTCACCCGACACACCGCCAATCACCAGGCTGGCGATCAACAGGAGAGAGCCGTCCGACGAGAGGGAGCCGTCTGCCCCGACCGTAACCATCGAAGTCACCACCCCGTTGAAGCCGATGATAAGCACCGAAAGCCCCAACAGCTTCATTGCAGCGCCCTCGACCCGCTCGGGCAGGCCGCGGCGGATCAACAGCCCGATCAGGCTACCGGCTACCACCGCGATTGCGTTCACCAATGTCCCCATCTCATGGCTCCTCCTTCCAGCCGAGTGTCCGCAGATACCACCGGTCTTTCTCGGTGAGCGGAGCGGTTTTCAGCATCTCCGGACGTTTTTCCCAGGTATTTTTGAGAGACATCTCCCTCCTCCAGCGGGCGATCGCCGCATGGTTGCCATTGGTGATGATCTCAGGAACAGCTATGCCATGCCAGACCGCGGGTTTGGTGTACTGCGGGTATTCGAGCAGACCGTTAAAATGGCTCTCCTCGGTGAAGCAGCTCTCATCCGCCAGAACCCCGGGACAGAGACGGCTCACACAGTCGATCAGCACGAGTGCGCCCAGTTCACCGCCGGTCAGCACATAGTCGCCGATCGAGATTTCCTCGTCCACGATCTCGTCAAGCACCCGCTGGTCCACCCCTTCGTAGTGCCCGCACATAATATAGAGATGTTCGAGTTTGGACAGCTCAAGCGCACGCTGCTGGGTCAGCGTGCGGCCCTGCGGGGACATATAGATGACATGCGGCCTGCCTCCGCGCGCTTCACATGCCGCCTCCCAGGTGCGGAACATGGGGTCTGCCTGCATCAGCATCCCCTTGCCGGGGCCATAGGGGGTGTCGTCCACATTGTTGTGCTTGTCCACCGTATAATCCCGGATCTGCCAGCAGCGGATGTCCAGATAGCCCGCCCTGCGTGCGCGCCCGACAATGCTTGTCCCCAACACTGTCTCGCACATCTCGGGGAAGAGCGTTGCAAGATCAATCTTCATCATCAAACAATCCCTCCAACGGCCGGATGGTCACAATCCCCACATCCAGATCACGGGAGAGCACCACATCCGGGATCGCAGGGACAAGCCGCTCAACCCCCGCCGCATCTTTCAGATAATAGACATCGTTCGCCCCGGTCGGGCGTACATCGTAAATTTTCCCGTAGTCCCGCCCGGTATCCGCGTCGAGTACTGTACAGCCGATCAGGTCCTGTACAAAATACTCCCCTTCCTCCATTGGAACATCCGCCCGGTCGAGATAGAGCACCTTTCCACGCAGCGTGACCGCCTCTTCCACCGTCTCGGTCCCTTTGAATTTGAACACTACCACATTTTTCTGTACACGGGAGCGCTCGATCTCAAGAGGGGACCTGCCGCCATCGAGATAGAGGGTATCGAACCCCAGCAGAAAATCCGGGGAATCGCACCAGGGCTGCACCCGGACTTCGCCTTTGATCCCCTGCGTTGTGACAATTTTACCACATTCCAGAAACTGCTTACGCAATCTACCGCCTCCTCTCCGGCCCTTCCAGAGCCTGTTTGATCTATAAAATAGTTACCCATTTTCCACTTCCGCCACAGCGATATGCACAGCCCAACCGGCGTGAAGCGGCAGCTTTTAAATTGAGGGAAACAACCACGGTTTCAAAGGAAATGCCTTCGGCGCAGAGACTGCGCAAAATACGCTATCCTGTGAAACACCTTTTGGGGAGGAATGGCCGCCCAACATGCGGCAAAAAGGGGCTTTTTGCGAACGAAAAAGCCCCCTAAAAAACAGGGCATGAAAAAAGAGGAGCAGTCTGCTCCCCCTCTTTTCAGTCGATTTCGACGGCAACCTTCGTCTCGGTTTTGTTGGCTGCCGCTCTGACAACGGTGCGGATCGCCTTGGCAATCCTGCCCTGTTTGCCGATGACACGGCCCATATCGTCGGGAGCAACGTGAAGATGGTAAACCACCATTCCTTCGTCATCCGGCGGATCAACAGTAACGTTGACCGCGTCTTTGTTCTCGACCAGTCCGCGTGCAATAGTAACGATCAGCTTATCCAAAACGACTTACCTCCACCCGCAGATTAGAGCACGCCTTCAATTTTCAGCAGCGCCTTTACGGTATCGGTCGGCTGGGCGCCATTGGAAAGCCACTTTTTCGCCTTCTCGGCATCAATCTTGATAACCGACGGGTCCTTAGTCGGATCATAATACCCAACTTCCTCAATGAATCTGCCGTCTCTGGGATAACGGGAATCCGCTACAACGATCCGATAGAACGGAGCCTTTTTTGCACCCATTCTTCTGAGTCTGATTTTAACAGCCATGTATGTCACCTCCTAATGATTTTGTTTCGTCTAATCAGGTCCTGCTTGAAAGCCAGAAAGCACTCAAACAGCCCTGCTTCAGTCAACCGGTCAACCGGATGAAAGTGAATTAAAAGGGCATTCCACCCGGCGGCATCCCCATTCCGCCCATCCCCGCGAAGGGATTCCGACGGCGCTTACCGCCTTTTTTGGAGCCGCCCGCAACGCTCCGGAACAGCTTCTGCATCTGGTCATTCTGCTTGAGCACCCGGTTTACGTCTGAAACTTCGGTCCCGCTGCCTGCCGCAATCCGGCGCTTGCGGGAAGGATTGATCAGAGCCGGCTTTTCCCGTTCTGCCGGGGTCATCGAAAGGATAATCGCTTCCACCTTTTTCAGTTCGCGTTCGCCCTGTTCGGCATCCTCATCCTTCAGCTTCCCGGCGACCCCCGGGATCATATTCATCACGCTCGAAAGCGGCCCCATCTTTTTGAGCTGCTGCATCTGCTCGAGCATGTCGTTGAAATCAAACGTGTTGGCCTTCATTTTTTGGGCCATCTCGAGTGCCTTTTTCTGGTCGAAGTCGCTCTGCGCCTTTTCGATCAGGGTCAGCACATCGCCCATCCCCAAAATACGGGAGGCCATGCGGTCGGGATAGAATGGTTCCAGCTCATCGAGCTTTTCGCCAGTACCCACAAACTTGATCGGCCTGCCCGTGACCGCACGCACCGAAAGTGCTGCACCGCCGCGGGTATCACCGTCGAGCTTGGTGAGGATCACCCCATTGATCCCCAGTGTTTCATTGAATTTTTCCGCCACATTGACTGCATCCTGGCCAACCATCGAATCGATTACCAGCAGGATTTCATGCGGCTGAACGGTGGATTTGATCGTCTGCAGCTCGCCCATCAGCGTCTCGTCGATATGCAGCCGCCCGGCGGTATCGAGGATCACCAGGTCGTTCCCGTGGTCCTTGGCGTGCAGCACTGCCCGCCGCGCAATCTCAACCGGGTCATTCTGCCCCATTTCAAACACCGGGACGCCTGCCCGCTCACCGACCACTTTCAGCTGGTCAATCGCTGCCGGACGATAGACGTCGCACGCAACAAGCAGCGGGCGTTTGCCCTGTCCCTTGAAATGGAGTGCGAGTTTTGCCGAATGGGTTGTCTTACCGGAACCCTGCAATCCACACATCATTACAATCGTCGGGGGCTTGCTTTGGAAGTTCAAACGGGCATTGCTTTCCCCCATCAGGGTAGTCAGCTCGTCATTGACGATCTTAATGACCATCTGTGCCGGGGTGAGGCTCTCAAGCACCTCGTCGCCGACCGCCTTGGCAGTCACATTTGCGACAAACTCTTTGGTTACCTTGTAGTTGACGTCCGCTTCGAGCAGCGCAAGCCGCACTTCCCGCATTGCTTCCTTGATGTCGCTCTCCTTCAGTTTCCCTTTGTTCCGCATCCGCTTGAATACGGCGGAAAGCTTGTCAGAAAGCCCTTCAAACGCCACAAAGCCTGCCCCTTTCCTGTTTGAGATTCGATTGATCCATCAGCCTGTTCTACTCGTTGATACTGTTCGCGATCCGGACGATCTCCGCGCTCCGCTCACTGATCTCTTTTGAGATCCCATAGCGGCTGCTGTAGTCGCCAATCTGTTTCGCGTTGCGTATGATCTGATCCAGCCCATCCTGTATCTGGCGAAACTTCCGCGCCAGCCCGAGCCGTTCCTCCAGATCAAGCAGCACACTCTCTGCACGCTTGATCGAATCGCGTACCCCCTGCCGCGTGATGCCGCTGTGTGCGGCGATCTCCGAGAGGGAGAGGTCCTCGTTGTAGTAAAGCTCGACTACGTCCCGCTGTTTTTCGGTCAGCATATCTCCATAAAAGTCGAGCAGCAGGGAAATTTCCAGATTTTTCGCCACAGCGTTCCCCTCCAAAGATGTAAAGCCATCCGCTTTACATGTTCCCTCTTGTGGTATTATACAGGAAGCATTTCCCGATGTCAAGGCTTTTTTCTTTACAAAACCAAAAAGCGTCCATCAGCGGCGAGGCTTTTCTCTTGATCCTCCTCTTTCGATAGAAACACAGCGTTTGTCTGCCGCTGCCCCTCGGGCCAGAGCCGGATTTCCAAAGAAATGTCCCGGCAAGCCTGCCGGGACATTCCGAACCGATTACCAGATACCGGATTATTGGCCGAGTACCTTCTTATACATATTGATATACTCCACAGCCGAACGGCCCCAAGTAAAATCGCTCTGCATCGCCTGATGGACTGCCTTTTTCCACTCATCGCGGTTATAATACAGCCCGCCAGCACGATCGATCGCTCCGAGCATATCGTGGGCATTATAGGTCTTGAAGGTGAAACCATTGCCGCCCTCCGGACTGCCCATATCGATGATCGAATCTTTCAGCCCACCGGTTTCACGAACGATCGGCAAAGTGCCGTAACGCAGGGAAACCATCTGAGCAAGGCCGCATGGCTCGCTCTTGGAGGGCATCAGGAATACATCCGAACCCGCATAGATTTTGCGCGCGAGATCGGGGATGAACCCAATCTTAACCGCCATCTTGCCCGGATATTTGGCCTGCATTTCCTGGAAGAAACTCTCAAAGATATAGTCGCCCGAACCGAGCGCGACCACCTGAAGCTGACGTCTCATCAGCTCTTCAAAGATGTACTGGATCAGGTCAATCCCCTTGTGCGCCACAAACCGGGTTACAATACCGATCAGCATGATGCCTTCATCTTGCTGGAGCCCCATGCTCTTCTGAAGCTCAACCTTGTTGATCTGTTTTTTCTCGATGGTATCCAGCCCATAATTCTCGTAGAGTGCCGGGTCGCTCTCAGGGTTATAGCTGACCGTGTCGATCCCGTTCAGGATGCCGACCAGTTTTCCCTGATGGTTGCGGAGCAGACGGTCCAGACCATGTGAGAACCACGGATCGGTGATCTCATTGGCATAGGTCGGGCTGACGGTCGAAACATAGTTGCTGACCTCGATCGCCGCTTTCATCATGTTCAGGCATCCATCATACATCATGGTCGGTGCGGCATAGTAAGGCAGGCCGAGCACATCGGTTGCGATCTCCATGCCATATTTGCCCTGATACTGGATGTTGTGAATCGTAAAGACCGTTCTGATCTTCTGATATTTTTCGATCTCGCGGTAGAACAGGTTCAGATAAACCGGCACCATCGCAGTCTGCCAGTCGTTGCAGTGGAGGATGTCTGGATCATAGTCAACATACTGAATCATCTCGCAAACCGCTTTGGAGAAAAACGCAAACCGCTCTGCATCATCATAGAAACCGTAGATGCCTCCGTCGCGTTTAAAATAATACTCATTATCCAATAGGTAATATTTCACACCATTGCTGCTCGCTTCAAAGACACCACAATACTGATTGCGCCAGCCAAGCGGCACATAAAAACTGCACAGAAACTTCATATCCTCGCGAAGCTCCTGTTTGATCGCGCTGTAGAGCGGGATCACCACCCGGCATCCCTGCTGGTTTTCACGGATTGCGCGGGGCAGAGAACCCGCAACATCGGCAAGGCCGCCAGTTGCGATAAACGGGGTTGCTTCGGAAGCTACATATAAAATTTTCATGGTATTCCTTCCTCCCTAACGATTTGCGGATGCAAGGCAGGAGCGGTCATCGTCTACCGCCCCCGCTGCCATTTTCAAGATCAGATTGCACTGCCTTTGGAGATATAAGTCGGGTAGGTCTCATACCCAATCAGCGTGCGGGAATCCTTAATCAGCACGTCTTTATCGGTAATGACATACTCCAGATGCGCATTGTCTCCAATATAGGTATTCTGCATGATAATGCAGTTTTTCAGCACAGCGCCCTTACCGATCTTAACGCCGCGGAAGATCACACAGTTTTCGACCTCTCCATTGATGATGCAGCCATCTGCGATCAGCGAATTGCCAACCTTCGCCGAGAGGCCGTATTTGACCGGCACCTGATCGCGTACCTTGGTGAATACCGGTTTATCTGCCGGGAACAGCTCTGCGCGTACTGCCGGGTCAAGCAGCTCCATGTGCGCCGCAAAATAGCTCTTCATCCCACAGATCTTGTGCGTATAGCCGGTAAACTCATACGCGCGGATGTCGAGCACCCCAATCGAAGGCTGGATCGCGTGGCGGACGAGCGAATAACTGTCGTGGCTCTTGCCCTCGGAAATCAGCCGCTCAAGGAGCGTTTTCTCGGCAATCATCACGTTCATGTAGACGTTCTGCTCTCCCTTGACCTCGGGATTGACCATCGCATCGGTAAGTTTCTTGGTCTCAGGATCAAAAGTCAGGGTCGTGGTATCGGCGCGTGCTTCGTCGCGCACCTCGGTGCGTTTGCACATCATTGTAATCTGTGCGCCCGAACGGATATGCTCGTTGATAAAGTCGCGCAGGTCCATATTGGCGATCACATCACAGTCACAGAGCAGAACATATTTCGCCTTATTGTGGCGGATATAATCCAGACCGCCCTGAAGCGCTTCCAGGCGTCCGCGGTAGATGCCATGTGCGCCGTCGTTGTTGGCGAACGGGGGCAGGATGGTCAGGCCACCGCGCTTACGGGCGAGATCCCATGCCCGGCCTGCGCCGACATGGTCCATCAGGGACTGATAGTTCTGCTTGGTGATGATGCCGATATCGGTGATGTCTGAATTAACCATCCCCGAAAGCACAAAGTCGATCAGGCGGTAACGGCCGCCGTAAGGCACCGAGCCGGTGGTACGGTGCTCGGTCAGCTCGCCGAGCACGCTGTCATGCATATTGGAAAATACGATTCCTAAAACTTTATTCTGCCGCGTCATAACCTTAGCGCACCCCCTCAACATCTTTATCGACCATCGCCTTGGGCGGGACAACCGCGCCTGCGCCAACGGCCACGCCGTTGCCGACAACGGTTACGCCCCAGTCGTCGCGGTTGGAGGCGTCCTCCGGGCGCATACCGACCACTGCATTTTCGCCGATGACACAGTTCTCCGCGACAATCGCGTATTCAACCACTGCGCCCTTTTTGATCACTGTGCCGGGCATGACGATCGAATCGTGCACGACTGCGCCTTCCTCTACCGTAACACCTGCAAACAGGATTGAGAAATCAATGTCGCCGCTGATGTGGCATCCCTCGGTAATCATCGAGTTTTCCACCTTTGCGCCGGACGCGACAAAGTGGGGAGGCATGACCGGGTTGCGGGAGTAGATTTTCCAGCTGTCGTCATAAAGGTCGAGCGGGACATTTGGGTCGAGCAGGTCCATATTGGCTTCCCACAGGCTGTCGATCGTCCCGACATCCTTCCAGTAGCCTTCAAACGGATATGCTACCATCTTCTGCCCATCCGCCAGCATGGCCGGCAGGATGTTTTTACCGAAATCCTTGGACGAGTTCGGGTTGCTCTCGTCGTCGATCAGATATTTGCGCATCTTCTTCCAGGAGAAGATATAAATACCCATTGAGGCGAGGTTGCTCTTGGGCTTGGGCGGCTTCTCCTCAAACTCGTAGATGGTGCCGTCCGGATATGTATTCATGATGCCAAACCGGGACGCCTCCTCCAGCGGAACCTGAAGGACCGCGATGGTGCAGTCCGCTTCCTTTTCCTTGTGGAAATCAAGCATCTTTTCGTAGTCCATCTTGTAGATATGGTCACCCGACAGGATCAGGACATATTCTGGATCATACCGTTCGATAAAGTTGATATTCTGATAGATCGCATTTGCGGTGCCGGTGTACCAGTCGGAGCCGGAGCTTTTCTGGTAGGGCGGCAGGACAAACACGCCGCCGTTGCTGCGGTCGAGATCCCACGGCTGGCCGTTGCCGATATACTCATTCAGGACCAGCGGCTGATACTGGGTCAGCACGCCCACAGTGTCGATCCCCGAGTTGACGCAGTTGGACAGCGGAAAATCAATAATTCGATATTTTCCGCCGAACGGAACTGCCGGTTTTGCAAGGTTTTGGGTCAGCGTATAAAGCCGGCTGCCCTGACCGCCTGCCAACAGCATGGCAATCCATTCCTTTTTGCAAAACATGGTTGATTTACCCCCTCTATTATCATACAGTCAGAAACTGCTTATTTGGACGCTTTGGATTTGACAGCCCGCGCCTTCGAGGCCGGCTTGGATTTGGCTGCGGTTTTTCTGGTTGTCTTTGCCGCAGGCTTGACCGCCTGTTTGACCTTGCGGGGCCGCCCTTTCAGATAGATGGTTGCAAGCGGCGGAACGGTCAGGCTGATCGAGTGGTCAAAACCGTGTTCCGCTACATTTTTTACCCGGATCGCGCCTTTGTTGACCACACCGCTGCCGCCGAACCGAATATCGTCGGTATTGAAAATCTCATCGTAGGAGGTCGCGTCCGGCACACCGATCCGATAGTTTTCGCGGGTGACCGGCGCGAAGTTGCAGAGCACCACAATGTCGTTGCCCTCTTCGTCGATCCGGCGGAATGCGATGATATTCTGGGTGTTGTCGTCATGGGAAATCCAATTAAAGCCATCCCATGAATCCTCCACCTGCCAGAACGCCGGTGTGTTCAGATAGAACTGGTTCAGCTCCTTGACAAACGACTGCATCTGACGATGCGCATCATAGCCGAGCAGCATCCAGTCGAGCTGCTGTTTATAATTCCACTCGATGAACTGTGCAAATTCACAGCCCATAAAGAGCAGTTTTTTTCCTGGATGGGACATCATATACGCAAGGAACGCGCGGACCCCCGAGAATTTCGTCTCATACTCGCCGGGCATCTTGTTGATGAGCGAGCACTTCCCATGGACAACCTCATCGTGTGAGATCGGCAGGATGAAGTTTTCGCTGAACGCATAAAACAGGCTGAAGGTCAGCTTATCGTGGTTGTAGCTACGGAAATACGGGTCAAGCGAATTGTAGGAAAGCATGTCGTTCATCCAGCCCATATTCCATTTGAAGTTGAAGCCCAGGCCACCGACCGATGCCGGTTTGGTGACCAGCGGCCACGCGGTGGATTCCTCAGCGATCATCAGCGCACCCGGATGCTCGGTCAGCACCGCGGTATTGAGCTTCTGGAAAAACGCGACCGCTTCAAGGTTTTCCCGCCCGCCGTTGACATTGGGCATCCACTCCCAGTCCTCGCGGCCATAGTCGAGGTAGAGCATGGAAGCGACCGCATCGACGCGCAGACCATCCACATGGTATTTCTCGATCCAGAACATGGCGTTCGAGACGAGGAAACATTCGACCTCGTTGCGCCCAAAATCAAAGATGCGGGTTCCCCAATGTGCGTGCTCACGCTTGTGCACATCCTGATATTCATACAGGGGTTGTCCATCGAACTCGTACAGCCCATGGGCGTCCTTCGGGAAGTGCGCCGGGACCCAGTCCATGATAACACCGATCCCTGCCTTGTGCAGGGTATCCACCAGATACATGAAATCATGCGGCGTCCCATAACGGGAGGTAGGCGCATAATAACCGGTCACCTGATATCCCCAGGAACCATCAAACGGATATTCCATCAGCGGCAGGAACTCCACATAGTTGTAGCCCATCTCTTTGAGATAGCTCACCAGTTCATCCGCAACCTGACGGTAACTGTAGGGGTTTCCATCCTCATGCCTGCGCCAGGAACCCATGTGCAGTTCATAGATGTTGACCGGGCTGCGATAAGGGTTATAGTCTTTGCGTTTGTCATACCAGTCCTTATCCTTCCACTCATATCCCTCGATGTCATAGAGCTTGGAGGCATTATCAGGAGCGGTTTCGGCATGGAATGCATAAGGGTCGGACTTCATCAGTGTGCGCCCGTCCCGGGTTTTGATGCAGTATTTATAAATGTCATACTGGGCAAGGTCGGGGATCATCAGCTCCCAGACGCCGCTCTTTTCCAGCAGTTCCATCGGATTTGCATCGGGATCCCAACCGTTGAAATTTCCAACGACCGACACCTCTGCGGCGTTCGGCGCCCATACGCGAAAAACATAACCCTGTACTTTCCCTTTTTTACAGGGATGCGCACCAAGAAATTCATAGGATTTATAGTTGGTACCCTGATGAAAAAGATACAATGGTAAGTTGTCCTGCGTTTTTGACGTTGACTTTGCCATTGTCTTCACCTCCCTCGTATGTATTTTAGCATTTTCTGGTGCAGTTTTCAATAGGTTCTTGTGAAATTTCCTATAAAAAAATCGGATTGCCAGATTTCATTTTGTGCGTTATGCATACAAACTTTACACATTCCTATGCTATTCGCCCATAACGAAAGAAAATCATTCATTCAACCCCATGAATCCACAGTATAACACACCTGTCACCTCCTATTTTGTCGGAAGATGCAGCCACACCCAAATACAAAAACAGAGAACAGGCTGTCCTTTCGAACGGCCTGTTCTCTGCCTGTCTGTTTGCAATGCCATACCGCGTTTTTGCCCTGTCACCACAAACCTGAAAACGGGTTGTCAGGCTTCCGAAGCGTACGCCTTAAACGCCTGATAGGTCGCATAAACATCGTTTTTAGAGACCACCTCAAACGGCGAATGCATCGAGAGGACCGGGACGCCGACATCCACCACATCCACATCGAGCGCCGCGATAAACTTGGCCACCGTTCCGCCGCCGCCCAGATCGACCTTGCCCAACTCGCCGGTCTGCCACGAGACCTGCGCCCCGTCCAGCGTCCGGCGCACCTGTGCCATGAATTCCGCAGACGCCTGGCTGGTGCTGTACTTACCGCCCGAACCGGTGTACTGGGTTACGACAACGCCATAATTCAGGTAGGCGCAGTTGCGTTTCTCAAGGGTATCGCCAAAGGTCGGGTCGAATGCCGCATTGACATCCGCCGAAAGACAGGTGGAGTTGCTGAGTACCTCATGGCCCGCGAACCCGCCCAGCGCGGATGCAAGATCCTTGATGAAGAATTTCAGATAATGGGAGTGCAGGCCGGTGTTGCCGTCCGAGCCGGTCTCCTCCTTGTCGGCGAAGACGGTGACCGTCGTATAGGAGGGGGCGGAAACCTCGAGCGCTGCCATCAGGGACGTGTAGGCGCATACCCGGTCGTCATGCCCGTAAGCGCCGATCATAGAGCGGTCGAAGCCGATGTCCCGCGCCTTAAAGACCGGTACCACCGAAAGCTCCGCCGACAGGAAATCCGCCTCGACAATCCCATATTTCTCGTTGAGCAGGCGGATAATGTTCAGCTTGACCTTCTCGCTGGCCTTATCATCCTTAAACGGGCGGCACCCGACCAGGACATTCAGCTCTTCGCCCTTCAGCCCCTGTGAGAGCGGGCGTTTCATCTGTTCCTGTGCAAGATGTGGGAGCAGGTCTGTCACCGTAAAGACCGGGTCGCCCTCCCCTTCGCCGATCGCAACGGTGAGCGTCTCCCCATCCTTTTTCACAATCACCCCATGCAGTGCAAGCGGGATCGCCCCCCACTGGTACTTTTTGATCCCACCGTAATAGTGGGTTTTGAACAGGGCAATCTGCCCCTCCTCATAGAGCGGGCTGGGTTTGAGGTCGAGCCGCGGGGAGTCGATATGGCTCGCCATGATCCGCACCCCGTCGACGATCGGGCGGGTGCCGATCGTTGCAAGGATGAGCGCCTTGCCGCGGTTGTTGTAATAAACCCGATCACCCGGACGGTAGGCGGTATGCCGGCTGAACTCCCGGAATCCCGCGTCCGAAGCCATGCGCACGATCTCGGAAACCGCTTCCCGTTCGGTTTTGCACCGGTCGAGGAACCCCTTGTACGGCTCGCAGAACGCCTGGGCTGCCTGTTCTGCGTCATCGTCGTTGGTCATACCCATATTCTTGCGGTTCAGCAGCAGTTTTTCCTGCAAAAGTTCGCCTGTACTTTTCTCATTTTCCATCTGAAATACCTCCCATATCTGTCTGATTCACAGCCCGTAAAGGCGGCGGTAGATTTCCATTGTTTTGTTCACCCGTTCGACATACGCGCGTGTGTCCGCAAACGGGATATTGGTGACATTCTCCCCATCGGGCGCGTACTCCGGGTCGTCCAGCCACTGCTTGACACTCCCCCAGCCCCCATGGTATGCCGCAAGCGCATTGTCCACTGTGCGGAACTCGTCGAGCAGCATCCGAAGCATCTCGGTGCCGTAGTCGATACTGGTCGGGGGATCAAAAAGCGGGGAAAAGTCGTCGGTTTCGGGTTCGCCGCGGCGCATCCGGACCCAGTTGTAGGCGTCGGGCATCATCTGCATCAGGCCCAGCGCCCCCACCGACGAAACCGCATCCGGCCGGAACCGGCTTTCGGTATGCACCACAGCCAGAACCAGCGCAGGGTCGAGTGACCGCTCCTCGCACGCCTGACCGATCAGCTCTTCATACCGGATCGGGTAAGCCCGGCGGTAGTACGCATCAAAGCCCCGTTTCAGCAGCAGGGACGCGCCGCCAGCAATCCCGAGCAGCCCCACCAGCGCGCATAAAAAGGCAACCGCCCTCTGCCAGAACATCCTTTTCCGGCTAATCTTCCTGTTCTGCAAGCTCTTCCAGCTCCCCGCTATCCGGTGGCTCCTCCGGTTTCTCGTCCGGCGGCTGATCCGCGGACGGCTCCTCTGTCACAGGTGGTTCTGTCTCCGGCTCCTCTTCCGCAGGCGCCGGTGCGGGCGGCTCCAGCGGCAGACGGTAGGACCCGTCCTCCCACGACCGCTCCAACCGGTCGTAGAGCGCCAGAAACGCGGCTTCAAACGCTGCAAAATCCGTATCGTTGTGCAAAACCTCATGGGAACGCCCGGTGTAAAAAGCGTCCGGGTTCTGCGCATTGATCCGCAGTTCCGCATCCTCCCGGCTGATCTGGTCGCGGGCGATCACCCGCTCGATACGGGTGTCCCGGTCGGCGATTACTGCAATGATCCGGTCACACCGGCGGTTCAGCCCGGATTCAAAGAGGGTGGGTGCATCGAGCACCACCATCGGCAGGCGGCGGGCCTTCGCGTTTTCTAGTTTATGCACAATCGCTTCAATGATGTACGGGAACGTAATATCATTGAGGCGTTTCAGCTTGTTTTTGTCCCCGAAACAGAGTTCGGCGAGCCGGGCGCGGTTCAGGCTCGCGTCCGGATGGATCACCTCGGTCGAAAATTCCAGCACGAGGTCCATCAGGCAGTTGGCCGACTGTTCGATCGCATCCCGGGCGACCCTGTCAGCGTCGATCACCTCGACCCCACGCGCGGCAAACATCCTGCTCAGGCTGGACTTCCCCGCTCCCGACTGCCCGGTCAGCCCGACCACCATCGTTCCGCTTTCGTTCACGTTGCTGATTCCTCCCATCCAAGTCTGATCTCTGTAAAGCCCGCGGCGCGCAGAAGCCGGTTATAGACCGCCTGTCCAACCCCATCCGGGCTGTCCACCCGGGCATAGACCGACGTAAGCCCCAGTTCATCGATCCGGCGGAGCGCCCCGAACAGCGCCTGCGCCTGCGAAACGGGGTCGTCCCGCCTCCCATAGGTGACGCAGGGATGTCCGCCGAACCGCGCCTGTTCCCCCTCGAAACAGAGCACCCCGCACCCGGGCGGCTGCGCCTCGAGATAAGCGGCAAACTGCTCTAGGGTCCCCCAGAGCAGGACCACCCGCGCCTTGGGGGCGTAGTGGCGGTATTTCATGCCGGGGGACGCGGCCTTTGCCCCATCCGGCAGATGGGCAAACACCCCCGGGTCGAGCCGGATGTCCGGCAGCACCTCCCTGAGCATCTCCAGCGTGACCGCACCTGGGCGCAGGATGGCGGGCGGGTCGGTGCAGAGGGTCAGGACGGTCGACTCCACCCCGACTGTGCAGCTTCCTCCGTCTATGATCGCGTCCACCCGGCCGGTCAGGTCCTGGATACAGTGTCCGGCACAGGTCGGGCTTGGCGAACCGGAAAGGTTGGCCGACGGCGCGGCCAACGGTGTCCCGGCGCGTCGGATCAGCTCCCGCGCGACCGGGTGGGAAGGCATCCGCAGCGCGACCGTCTCCAGCCCGCCCGACGTCTCGTACGGCACCCGCGCGGACTTCTCAAGGATCACCGTCATAGGGCCGGGCCAGAACCGTTCTGCCAATGCAAAATAAGCATCCGGCAGGCGTTTGACCAACGGGCGCGCCTGTTCGGGGTCCGCGATATGTACAATCAGCGGGTTGTCGCTCGGGCGCCCTTTGGCCGCATAGATCGCCGATGCTGCCGACGGGTTGAGCGCATCCGCCGCCAGCCCATAGACTGTCTCGGTCGGGATCACGACCAGACGGCCCGCACGCAGCAACGCAGCGGCCCGGTCGAGCGCCGCTGCATCCTGTTCGATGTCAAAAACCCTGTATATGCTTGTCTCCAATCTTCCATCCCCCACCCGGTCAGGCATCCTGCGAAGCCTGCAATTTTTCCGCCTGATCGAAGGTCATCAGCGCGTCAAGCAGCTCGTCCAGGTCCCCGTCAATGATGCTGTCCAGTTTATAAAGGGTCAGCCCTATCCGGTGATCGGTACACCGTCCCTGCGGGAAGTTATAGGTGCGGATCCGCTCCGAGCGGTCCCCGGTCCCCACCTGTAACTTCCGTTCGCTTGCGATCCGGTCATTCTGTTCCCGCACTTTGATGTCCAGCAGACGGGACCTCAACACCTTGAGCGCCTTGTCCTTGTTCTTGTACTGGCTCCGCTCGTCCTGACACTCGACCACCATGCCGGTTGGCAGATGGGTAACCCGGATTGCGGAGGAAGTCTTGTTGACATGCTGCCCGCCGGCTCCACTCGAACGGAATACGTCGATCTGGAGGTCCTTGGGATCAATCTCCAGCTCAACCTCCTCTGCCTCGGGCAGCACCGCGACAGTCACCGTCGAAGTGTGGATGCGGCCCTGTGCCTCGGTCTCGGGCACCCGCTGGACCCGATGCACCCCGCTTTCGAATTTCAAGCGGGAATAGACCCCGTCCCCGTCAAGCGAGAAGCTGACCTCCTTATAACCGCCCAGCTCGGTCTCATTCGCACTCAAAATCTCGCTCGTCCAGCCCCGGCTCTCGGCGTACATACTGTACATCCGATAGAGCGAACCCGCAAAGAGTGCCGCTTCATCCCCGCCAGCGCCCCCGCGGATTTCAATAATGACATTCTTTTCATCGTTCGGGTCCTGCGGCAGCAGGAGAACCCGCAGCTCCTGCGAGGCGGTTTCGATCTGGTCACGGCTGGCGTCAAGCTGCTCCTGCGCCAGTTCACGCAGTTCTTTGTCCAATCCGCCCTCCCCCAGCATCTCCCGCGCTTCCTCAAACGACTGCTTCGCTTGACGGTACTCCTGGTATTTTTCCACGATCGGGGTCAGACGCTTATATTCTTTCATCAGGGAGGTGTACAGCTCCTGATCGTTGGTCACATTCGGCTCCATCAGCTTGTGGTTGATCTCGTCATACCGCGCTGCAACCGCTTCCAGTCTGTCTAACATCTTCCGGCTCCTTTATCAAATACTGCTGTCCTGCGAGGGCTTTGGCGGATTTTTCTCGACCTCTTCCCCATTGCGGAAAATCTTTTTGATGTTCCGTTCTACCTTGGCGCGCGGGACCATCACTTCCCGTCCGCACCCGGTACAGCGGATCCGGAAATCCATCCCGACCCGCCCGACTGAAAACTGCCGTTCCCCACAGGGATGCGGCTTTTTCATCAGCAGGATATCCCCCACTTGTACATCCATCCAAACCCACCTCCGCAAGCTATTTTTCCGATCTGCTATAATCTATTATTATACAAAATTCCCGCCGGTTACGCAATAGGTGCCTATTCTTTTTTCAGGGCATGAAAAGTGTAAAATTAATTGCGAAAGAGGCTTTTAGCGAAAAGTCCCTCTTTCGCAATCTTTTTTTATCCACCGTCAATAAAAAAAGGAGTTGTAAAAGAAATGGTAAAACGAACCCTGAGTCTTACGGAATCGGTCGCGTTTGAACTGGACAATCTCGTGACTGAAAACAACTGCGATCTGGAAACCCTGATTTTAACCAACCTGTCTAAAGCACATAACCGCTTCGGCTTTGCACGTAAGGACTGCATCCGCCGTAACGAATGTCCGCCTTGCTTCCGGCGTCGTTGCAATTGTCCCGAGTATAGGCATGATCCTGCCATTGATATGGATGATATTCCCTATTGATTGGGGGTGAACTTCTATGAATTGTATCGAGCGTTATGAAGCAGAACGAACTGCATCAAAAGTTGATGCTTTTTTGGTAAAGCAAAAGTTGCCTTATGACCAGAAAGTTATTCTGGCCGAAAGGCGGGCAAGGGAATTTCACAATCAAATACTGGGAGAAGGACACAACGTCCACGTGTCGGTAGGCGGTTTGGATAGTATCACACTGCTCCTGTTTTTACGGTCTATCGGCCTTGATGTCCCCGCTGTATCTGTGTCAACGCTGGAGGACAAGAGTATTCAGCGGGTACATAAGGAATTGGGGGTAATTTCCCTGAAGCCGCTCAAAAGCAAGGTTGATATCTTACAGGAGTTCGGGTTCCCGGTGCTGTCAAAGGAAATCGCGGGAAAGATTGATCTGCTCCAACGCCCAAGTGAACGGAACGCCACTGTGAGACACGCCATTATTACTGGAGAAACTGGCACATACGGTGGAAACCGCACAGGAACCCGGATGAAGCTGTCGCAAAAGTGGCTAAACCTATTTGGAGGGTATGAAAACGAGGAGGAAAACGTTAATTATCAGGTTGCACCTTTCAAGGTGTCGGACAAATGCTGCTACTATCTGAAAGAAAAACCCTGCGGCAACTACGCAAAAGAGCATGATAGTTATCCGTATCTTGGCCTGATGGCGTCAGAAGGAGGACGTAGGCAAAAGGCTTTGATGATGCATGGATGCAATTATTATGGCAAAACCGTAACGCGTAGTTGCCCCTTTGCGATATTTGACCGGCAGGATCTGCTGCAGCTTGCACTTGATCTAAAGGTACCCGTTCCGGAAATCTATGGAGAGATTTTGAGGGATTCGGAAGGCAGGCTCTGCACCACAAAAGCGCAACGCACCGGATGCAGTATGTGCGGGTTTGGAATTCATTTGGAAAAGCGTCCACATCGGTTCGACCGGCTGAAGGAAGCGAACCCGGACGAATGGGAATTTTGGATGCATCACTGTGTTACGGACCCCGAAACCGGAGAGAAGTTCGGCTGGAGTCGAGTGCTCGACTATATCGGTGTTCCTTATAGATGATTTTTTTATGTTTCCTTTTTTTGCAAAGAATTTGGAATATAGCCCGGCGCATGAATATTACATATAGCCCAGAGTTTTAGCCGATGTCCGCGCCGGGCAGTTTTATCAAAC
>NZ_QZEG01000039.1:0-28385 GCF_009917605.1 Anaerotruncus sp. 1XD42-93
TTGTTACCCCCCGCCGAAAAACTACAAAATTTCTTCGGCGTTTTCTTACAATTTCAAATTGGCGTTGACAGTCATCATGATCTCCTGCGAAGAGTCCGAGATGCTCGGCATGTGCCACCGCATCCTGGTCATGCGGGACGGCGAAATCATCGGCGAGTTTAACCGCGAGGACGCCACACAGGAAAAACTCGTCGGACTATGTATGGGAGGGAAAACGGTATGAGCGGAATCAATCGGGTGAAAAGCCTTGTGTTCAAAAATGCGACCCCGATCCTGATCGCGCTGTTGGCAGTGTTTGTGCTGATTAAGATGCCGGTGTTCTTCACCATCTCCAACCTGATGTCGCTCGGCTCGCAGGCTGCGATCTGGGGGTTGGCCGCAATCGGCATGACCATGCTGATCCTCACCGGCGTGACCGACGTTTCGGTCGGTGCGCAGATCTATCTCGGCGGCGTTCTGGTGGTGCGTGTCTATCAGGCGACCGAAAGCATGCTGCTGGGGCTGCTCTGCTCGATGATCGTCTGTATGCTGGTCAGCGCGTTCAACGGCTATGCGATTGTCAAGCTCGGGCTGCCCTCGATGATTACCACCCTCGCGATGCAGCAGGTCTGCAACGGGCTGGCGTCGATCATCATTGGGCGGGACTCGGTGATCAAGATGCCGGATGCCTTTTCCAAGCTCGGGCAGAGCCGGCTGTTCAATATCCCGATCAGCGTGCTCATCTTCCTGCTGCTCTTCCTGATCAGCGTGGTGGTCATGAACCACACCCGGTTCGGCCGATATGTTTATGCAATCGGCAACAACTCGGATGCGATCGCCGCTTCGGGCGTCAACGTCTTCCGCATCCGGGAGATCACCTTTCTGGTGACCGGCGCGCTCTGCGGGCTGGCGGGGACGATCAACGTTTCGCGGATCGGCGGCGCACAGTTCGGGATGGGCGCACAGATGGAATTTTCCTGTATGGCGGCGGTGGTTGTCGGCGGAACCAGTATGCTGGGCGGCAGCGGCAACATCATCGGCACTCTGCTCGGGGTGTTCGTCATCGCCTCAATGGATCAGCTCCTGCGGATGTTCAACGTCTCGATCTATCTTTACAATGTGTTCTGGGGTGGGGTCGTGCTCTTCACCGTCAGCATGGATCTGCTGAAAAAATATCAGGAAAAGCGGGAACGGGAGATGCGCCTCGCAACGGACAGGAATTCCTGAACCGAAAAATAAAAATGGAGGGACAATTATGAAACGGAATCTGCTGAAAATGGGAGCGCTCGCGCTCGCAGCCACATTCTTGCTCACAGCCTGCTCCGGAAGTTCCGGCAGCAGCGCCCCCGCACCACAGGGCGGCGGCTCCGGCGCAGCGGCCGGGGCGGTCAAAAACCCCAACATCGACGACGGCAAAAATATCGTCGGCATCTGCTGGTCGAGCCTTGCGGCGGAGGCAACCCAGGTGCTGGTCCAGAACTATCAGGACCACTACAAGGAGTACGGGATTGACGAGCTGATCCTGCTCCAGGCGGAGGGCAACCTGGAACGCCAGATCGACCAGCTTCAGGACCTCGCCAACCAGAACTGCGACCTGATTATCTGCAACTCGGTCGACCCGGACGGAATCGCGCCGGTGGTTGAGAACATCATGGCGCAGGGCATCCCGGTAATCGCGGTTGACCGCCGGATCAGCGCGGACATCTACTTCACCCTGGAAACCGACAACGTCTGCTGCGGACGCGACGTCGCGCGTTCGATCGCGATGATGACCATGACCGACGCGGACGGCAACCCCGCAGCCGAGGGATCGGTGGAAGTGCTCAAATGCGTCGGCAACATGACCTCTTCCGCAGTCCGTGACCGTATGTCCGGCCTCAACGATGAGCTGGCCTATTGGCCGCACCTCAAGGTTGTCGGCGAGCCGAGCGTAGAATCCAACATCGAGAAGGTTTACAATGCGGTGCTGGACGGCTTCAAAACCAACCCGAACATCAAAGCCATCTTCGTCGTGGGAGACAACCAGGTTGCACCGGTCGTCTCCGCGCTCAAGGAACTGAACATGCTCTTCCCGCCCGAGGATCCGCGCCATGTCATCATCGCGTCGGTTGACGGTATCTCGAGTGTTGTCAAGGGCATCCAGGCGGGCGAAAACGACATCGTTGCAAACCAGCGTTTCGACCTCTTTGCAAGCGACGTGCTCAAGGTCTGCCAGGACTATTTCAACGGTGACACTTCGGTAGCGGGCCAGAACAACAAGCTCCCGACCATGATCGTCACCCGTCACAATGTGGACTATCTCCAGAAGGAGAATCTGCTGTGGGCGCTTCCTCCCGCATAATTGAGCGGCAGAGTGTCCAGTCCCCTGACCGGGGCCGGCGGCGCCATCCGCCGCCGGCTCCCGGAATGGGTGAATCTTGCTGTGCAGACAGCACGAAGGAGGTTTCGGCATGGAAAGAACTACCGCCCAGCCGGCCCGGCGGCTTCCGTTTTCCCGTGATTGGCTGACACCACAGAAACTGATGCTTAACTGCGGCCTGTATCTCGCGATTATCGCGATCTTCGCAACCTTTGCGATCATCAATCCGGATTTTCTCACTGCCCGCAATATGGTCAACGTGTTTGAACAGTCAGCCTATTATCTGGTCTGTGCGGTGGGGATCACGTTTGTGCTTGTCAGCGGCAACAACGATATGTCAGTCGGCTCCCAGATTGCCTTTTCCAGTGTGGTTGCGACCCTGTACCTCTCATCGACCGGGAATATCCCCATGTCGATGCTGATGATGCTGGCGTTTGCCCTGCTGATCGGATTTTTTAACGGCCTGTTTGTCGTTATTATCGGCCTGCCCCCGTTTATCGGGACGATCGCGACCGGCTATGTGGTGCGCGGTATCGTCGCCTACTATACCAAACAGGAGACCCAGTATGGGTTACCCCGCGTCTACACCCAGTTCGCATGGACCAAGACGTTCGGCATCTCCAATCTGACCTGGATTGCGCTACTGATCATGCTGTTCGGGCTTTATGTGCTGCATTGCACCTCGTTCGGGCGCAAGGTCTACGCCTGCGGCGGAAATCCCGTTGCGGCGCAGGTTATGGGGATCAACGTAAAGCGGGTCAAGATCGCCTGTTATATGATTTCGGCCGTTTCGGCGGCGGTAGCGGCAATGATGCTGATGTCGCGGATGGGTGCGGCCCGCTCGGGCACTGCCGATCTGCTGCATACCGAATGCGTTGCGGCTGCGGTCATCGGCGGGACCAGCCTGAAAGGCGGACAGGGAAGTGTCATCGGTACCTTTGTAGGTGTTTTTCTGGTCGCAATGATCCGCAACGGGCTAAACAGCGAGGGGATCAACTCGTTCTGGCAGCTCGTGTTTACCGGAGGGATCACCCTGTTTGCCGCGGTGCTTGACAGCTATAAATCGCGCGCAAACGCCTGACCCGAAAAGAAGGCTCCAAAAAGGGGACCCGGACGGAATCCGCTGGGCCCCCTTTTTCTGTAGGGATATTTTGCAGGGCGATGAAGGCTCCGCCACCACGCCCCGCTGTTTTTGACCGCCGCACTGCGAGCGTTTCAGAGCGCAGCTGCCAAAGCGGCTCTTAGGCCGGGCAAAAATGGACGAGATTTTAGCGCCGCGCTCCGGCCTGAGATTCGGCGTTTCGCACCGGTCGGGCCATGCATGACGTTCCAGCAGCAGTTTTTCGGGTAATTTGCCGCCTAAGAACGGCAAAAGAGTGCTTTTTGCAAGTGAAAAAGCACCCTCGAAAAGGTAGGACAGTTTAAAAAAGGTTATGCAGCAGGCGGCAGGCTTCCGGGAGGTCGGAAACGGGGTTCCGGGCATACGCCTCGATGCTGACCCGCCCCTGGTATCCAGCGGAAAAGAGCGGTTCGAGGGCATCCCGGCAAGCAGATAGATCGTCCTGCAATGGATAGGTGCGCTCAGGATATGCCGCGTAATGGATATGCCGGAGCTTCTGGCCGCGGCAGAGCTGCATGAGCGAATCAGGGCTGTCCTGCTGTTTCCAGAAATGGTAGAAATCAACGATCACACCGACATTCCCACACCCGCAGGCATCCGCTGCGCGCTGCGCATCCGAGAGGGTGGAAACAAAGCTGTGTTCCTCGTCATTGATCGGCTCGATCGCTAGAGATACCCCGCGTTCCGCTGCCTGTGTTCCGAACCGGTGCAGGAATTCCAGATACTGCGGAAACCCATCCCCATCCCAGTCGAACCCCTCCGGCACAGTGGCGCGGTTCGGCCCACTCATCGTGATGAGGCCGGTCCCCATCTGCTCGGCCACCGAAAGGGAACGGCGGATATAGGTGTCCAGACGCACAGGGTCGGCGTGCGGCCCGATCAACGCCATTCCTTTGGGGATCGCGTTGTTAAACACCTCGGCAGGCAAGCGGGCTTCATCGAGCAGTTTGCGGTAGGCGGCGGTTTCCCTGGCGTCCAGCAGGAGCAGTCGCGCAAGCGATACCTCCGCATAATCGTAGCCTGACTGCCCGGCCAGCGGGACAGCTCTGCGGGCAAGCGGGTCATCCGGGGTGGCGAGCAGCAGCAGACAGCAGCCAGTTTTCATAAAGAACGACCTCCTTCGTTGGATTAAAAAAGAATAGAAATACAGTTTCCGGATGATCGGGCGACAGCACCGAAAATAGAACCCGGCTCCACAGCTCGGCTGTGGATGTCAAAACCTGTGGTTTTGACAAGATGGTTGAAAAGCATACAAAAAAGGCGAATTTGGGCGGAAAAGCGGTTCTAATAACTTGCAATAATGTTACCATTTTGATATAATTGTGATAGGATTTGGGAAATTCGGGAAGAAAAAACTGCTGAATATGCGCCAAAGGGGAAAGAACCATGAAGACTACAATCAAAACCATCGCGCAGAAGTGCAATGTTTCTCCTGTAACGGTTTCGCGTGTGATAGCGAACAATCCGAGCGTGAACGAAAAGACCCGCCAGTTTATCCTCGACACAATGAAAGAGCTGGATTACCGTCCACAAAAGGTCGAGGCACTCACCGAGCGGCAGCGCGCCCGGATGATCGTTATGGTGATGGAGGACATCACCCGCAATGCCAACGCGATCGTACGGGCAGCGGCAAACTATCTGCGGGAGAATGGCTATCTCTCAATCTTTTGTGAAACAGGCGCAAAGGCCGCCTATTTTGATGAATACCTCACTGCACTGATCGAGCGGGGGGTGGTGGACGGCTGCATCGTCATCACCAGCCTTGCCGCCCGCACCGAGCTGGCGCGGATCGCCGAGAAGCACCGGCAGCTCCCGCTGGTGGCGGTGCACTGGTGCGAAGCATGGTCGAAGGTAGATTCGGTCATTCTGGACAGCTACCACGGCTCGATCTGCGGCGTTAATTTTCTGGCCGATATGGGGCACAGGTACATCGCGCTGGTCAACGCGCCTCCGGAGGCGTCAGGCTCCTATGAGGAGCGGATGGGCTATCTGGATACAATGCACAGGCGTGGGCTGCCCGCCGATGAAAAGTATATCCTTTCCGGGAATCTGGAGAAGTCGGGAGGCGTGCAGGCGGCGCGGAAACTGCTCTCCGAGATGCCGGAAGTAACCGCCGTTCTTTCCTCCAACTACGCGATGGCGCGCGGCATTGTGGATGAACTGGCCGCTGCGGGCAAACGGGTGCCCGAGGATATCAGTGTGGTACCGTTTGGAATCTTCCAGTCGGGGGAGGATCAGCGGGACTTCACCGCGGTGGGGGCAAGCTATGTGGACGCCGGAATCATCGCTGCCAGGATCGTGCTGGAGCGGATTCAGGAGATCAAAGAGCATCAGATTCAGTTCAATACGGTAAAAAAGGTGGTGCTGGAACCGGAGGTATTCCTCGGCACTTCGGCGCAGCCTCCCGCAAAAGCGTATGTCCCCCAGCTGGAAAGGAAGCGCTGACCGCTTTTTAGGCGGTCAGCCTTTTTGTGCTTATTCCGGGAAATCGAACTGGATTTCCAGCCCGGCGGGCTGCTCCAGTGTTTTGACCACCGACCAGATGTCCTCCTTGCCGCACTGTTTCATGCTCTCGCGGAAGTTGGACGAGATACCCTCGAGGGCGGGCAGGGAAAGCCCGAATGCGGACGCGGATGCACAGGCGATCTGCATGTCTTTATCGAGGATCGAGAGCGGGTTCCCGGTGCCGGTAAACACCCTGCCGGCGACGTGCTTGGCGGTGGCCCGGAAGATGCCGTTGGAAGCGCTGGTCCCGTCGAGCACCTCAAAAACAGTGCGGGGATCCAGGCCGGATGCGGTCCCGAGCGCCAGCAGCTCACAGGTTCCCTCGAACATCAGGCTGAAAAACGCCTGCATACAGGTTTTGGCTTTCTGCCCCATGCCGGGCTTGTCCCCGACGTGTATGACTGTCGAGCCGAGCTGGTTGAGCAGCTCCTGATTTTTGGAGAACGCTTCCGGGGATGCGCCGACCATCAGGTAGAGTTCACCCGAAGCGCTGGTTGCAGCGGTACCGCGCACCGGGCAGTCGACCAGATGCAGGCCCAACGGTTCCAGCCCTTTCTCCGCTTCCTCACAGGCCGCGTATCCAACCGATGCGGTAACCAGCACACTGCCCCCTTTGGGAAGCACGTTTGCAGCCCCGTCCTGCCCGAACAGGACGTCCTGCACCTGCTCGCCGTTGAAAACCATCAGAATCAGAGCCGATGCGCCGTCCGCAGCCTGTGCGGGGGAGGGGGCTGCCGTTCCGCCCTTCTGCTCCAGCAGCTGCATCCGTTCGGGCAGCAGGTCAAAGCCCTGCACCACATAGCCGCGCTTGAGCAGATTTTCCGCAATACCCATGCCCATCGTTCCCAGTCCGATGATCCCAATTTTTGTTTTCATTGAAATTCCCCTTTTCTTATCAGTTGTTTGGTGATTTGGCCGCACATTTTCCGCCTTTTTAAGACTAAATGATTTGAAATGGAATGTCAATATAAAGATATAAATTTATCATTAAATATTCATAGAAATTAGCAGGATATATAAACCATCCCTTTTGCTTGCGGTTGCTTATCTGGAAAAACCACCAATTAGGACCGCTTTTTCTTGACAGGAACAGAGAAAAACAAAAAAATCGATCGTTCTGGATTGCAATTTTGACCGCAAAATGTTATCTTATAAATAGCAAAAAATTATCATTAAATTGCAGAAAAAGAATCAGGAAGGGCAAAAGGAGGTTTCATGATGATGCTGGGAGAAAAAGCATTTGCGTCGATCGAGGAGCTGTCGGGCCAGCTCTGCGCGATGAGCAGGAAAATCTGGGAGAATCCGGAGGGACCCTATCAGGAAAAAATTGCAAGCGACACCTGCGCCGCATTTTTGGAGGCGGAGGGGTTTCAGGTCGAGCGGGGATGCTTCGGCCTGCCGACCGCGCTGCGTGCGCAGTGGGGTTCCGGACATCCGGTGATCGGCTTCCTCGGGGAATATGACGCGCTGCCCGGACAGAGCCAGAAGGACGTTCCATATCAGGAGCCGGAGGTCCCGGGCGCTTACGGGCATGGCTGCGGACATAACCTGCTCGCAGTAGGCATGGCAGGCAGTGCCGCGGCGATCAAGCGGGAGATGGAGGAGCAGAAACTCTCAGGCACCCTGGTCTTTTACGGATGCCCAGCCGAAGAGGTTTTGACCGGCAAGGGGTTTATGGCGCGGGCAGGCGCATTCCGGGAGCTGGACTGCGCGCTCGCATGGCATCCCGGACGGTATACCCGCGCGTCCTACAGTGTTTGCACCGGGGTGAACTCGGTGAAATACCATTTCACCGGCAAGACCGCACACGCCGCCTGTGATCCGGAGAAGGGGCGCAGCGCGCTCGACGCGGTGGAGCTGATGAATGTGGGGATCAACTATCTGCGGGAGCATGTCCCGATGGATGTGAGGATGCATTATGTGGTTACCGATGGCGGAAGTGCGCCGAATATCGTTCCGGATCATGCAACCGTCTGGTACTATGACCGCGCCCTGACCCGTGAGACGATGAAGATGGTCGAAGAGCGGATGCTCAAGGTGGCGCAGGGAGCCGCATGGATGACCGAAACCGAACTGACGGTAGAACGGCTGGGCGGCTGCTATCCGACCCTTCCCAACCACCAGCTTGCCGATCTGATCGACGAATGTATGCGTGCGATCCCGCAGGAGCCGTGGACCGAAGAGGAGATCGCATACGCCCGCAAAATCAATGAGACGGTGCCCGACCTCTGGAAAGAGAGCGTACGGTTCTCCGGCGCAAAGGACCCGGACACCCAGCTTCATTCGGGGGTTATGACGATCGACGAGGCCGACGATTACGGTTCCACCGATGTCGGGGATGTGGGGCATATCGTACCGACCACCTTCTATAAAACCGCCTGCTACAGCATCGGCGCGCCGGGGCACAGCTGGTTGGTAGCGGCCTGCCTGGGGCGTTCGATCGGCCAGAAAGGGATGCTCTACGGCTCCAAGGTGACCGCGCTCGCAGGGCTGCGGCTGCTCACCGAGCCTGAGCGGGTGCTCAAGGCACAGGATGAGTTCAGGGAGAGTATGCAGGGCCGGACCTACGAATGTATGATGCCGGCTGACCTGCCCGCACCGGTCTGAGCGGGATTGACGCCCCAAAGAAGAAAACAGATTCCAGGGCTGGCTTGGAAACGGGGAAAAGGACAGATGTTTCGCGGGGAACAAGCGGCGGAAACAGGAACCCACCGCACATTCCGCACAGCAGACACCGCCTCCTGTAAAACAGACGTCCATTCCGATGGTTCAGCCAGCCTTTGGCCCAAAGGGAGGAAATAGAATGCGCCATGCAGCGGATCAACGGGATCAGGAGCTGGAAGCGCTCTGCCGCACGATGCGGGTCGAGCTGATTGAACTGCTCCACAGGATCCAGACCGGGCACCCGGGGGGAAGCCTCTCCTGCTGTGAAATCCTGGCAACCCTCTATTTTGAATGTATGAACATCCGTCCGGAGCAGCCGGACTGGAACGCCCGGGACCGGTTTGTGCTCTCCAAAGGGCACGCCGCCCCCATGCTCTATCTCACGCTTGCCCACCGGGGATTTTTCCCGGTGGAATGGCTCCCCACCCTGCGCCAGTACGGCAGCCGGCTCCAGGGACACCCCTGCGCCCACAAAACACCGGGGATCGACTGTTCGACCGGCCCGCTCGGGCTGGGGCTTTCGGCAGCGCTCGGCATGGCGCTTGCCGCCCGGCTGGACGGCCAGGACTACACCACCTGGGTGCTGTTGGGAGATGGGGAAATTCAGGAAGGAGGGGTCTGGGAGGCCGCGATGTCGGCTAACAAGTTCCGCCCGGGCCGGTTGGTTGCAATCCTCGACCATAACGGGGTGCAGCTCGACGGGACCAATAATGAGGTTATGCCGATGGACCGGATTGCCGACCGCTGGCAGGCGTTCGGCTGGGAAGTGTTCCCCTGTGACGGGCACAGCATCCCTGCCCTGCGGGAGGCCCTGAACCGGGCGAAGGCGTCCGATGCGCCGGCGCTTGTGGTCGCGGAAACGGTGAAGGGCAAAGGGGTCTCGTTCATGGAAGGCCAGAGCGCGTGGCATGGAAAGCCGGTCAGCCGGGAGGACTGCCTCTGCGCATTGAAGGAACTGGGGGTGGATCGCAATGCCGGATAAGGTTTCGATTCGGGATGTTTATGGGGCAGCGCTCAAAAAACTGGGGCAGCAGGAGGAACGGGTCGTTGTGCTCGAGGCTGATGTGGGTGGCTCGACCAAAAGTGCGGTCTTTGGGAAGGCGTTCCCCGACCGGTATTTCAACGTCGGGATTGCCGAACTCAATATGGCAGCGATGGCGGCGGGCTTCGCTTACGCTGGGAAGATCCCGTTTGTCAATACATTTTCGGTCTTTCTCACCACCCGCGCTTCCGATCCGATCAGCAGCATGATCGCCTATGACCATCTGAATGTCAAGCTCTGCGGAGCCTACAGCGGACTTTCGGATGCTTACGATGGCGCAAGCCATCACGGCATTTTTGACATGGCGTTCGTCCGCTCGCTGCCGGGGATGACGATCCTTTCGGTCTGCGACCCTGTGGAGACCGAAAAAGCGGTATTCTCTGCCGCGGAGATCGAAGGCCCCGTATATCTGCGCCTCTCCCGCGCCGAAGCGCCGGTGCTCTATCCGGAGGACATGGTATTTACGCCCGGCAAGGGAATCCTGCTGCGGGAAGGCGCGGACGTCTCGCTCCTGGCAACCGGGCTGATGGTACACCACGCACTCGAAGCCGCCGGCCTGCTTGAGGCGGAGGGGATTTCTGCGCGGGTGGTCGATCTGCATACGGTCCAGCCGGTCGACCGGGAACTGGTTCTCGAATCTGCGGAAAAGACCGGATGCATCGTCACCGCGGAGGAACACAGCATCCGGGGCGGGCTTGGGAGCGCGGTCGCAGAGGTGCTCGCGCAGGGGCGCCCCACCATACAGGAATTCGTGGGCCTTGACAGCTATACCGAGAGCGGCGCGTATGGGGCGCTGCTGACCGCCTATCATCTGGATGCGCAGGCGATCGCCGAAAAAGCGCGGCTTGCATTACAGCGTAAAAAGGCATAATCAGCTTTAGGAAAGGGGAAACCGATATGAACGAATCCATCCACCGTTATTTTCAGATTGGAACCATCCAATGGATGAGCCATCCGCGGAAGGAACTGCTCACCTCGATCCGGGAGATCGCCTGTGACGATTTCTTTGACGCGATCGAGATCGGGAAATTTCCGGACGGGCAGACCCGGGAACAGGCGGTTAAGCTGCTGTCCCAGAGCCATCTGACCGTCTGCTACGGTGCGCAGCCCCGGCTGCTCGGGCCGAAGCTCAACCCGAATGACCTCGACGAGGAGGGACGCAAAAAGGCCGAAGCCACCCTTCTGGAAGCGGTTGACGAGGCAGAGAGTGTCGGCGCGCGGGGGATCGCTTTCCTGGCGGGCAAGTGGTCGGCGGAATCCAGACAGGAGGCGTTTGCACAGCTCCTGAAAACCACCCGCGCGGTTTGCGATTATGCGGCGGGCAAAGGGATGATGGTCGAGCTGGAGGTATTCGACTACGATATGGATAAGGCCGCGCTGATCGGCCCCGCTCCCTATGCGGCGCAGTTTGCAGCCGAGATGCGGACAACCCACAGCAATTTTGGACTGCTGGTCGATCTTTCCCACTTCCCTACCACCTACGAGACCAGCAGGTTTGTCATCCGGACGCTGCGTCCGTATATCACCCATTTCCATATTGGCAATGCTGTGGTACAATCGGGTTGTGAGGCGTACGGCGACCAGCACCCCCGTTTCGGATTCCCCAACAGCGCGAACGATACCCCCCAGCTTCTGGACTTTTTCCGGGTGCTCAAAGAGGAAGGGTTCTTCTGCGCGGAACAGCCGTACGTGCTTTCGCTGGAGGTCAAGCCCTGGGGCGATGAGGACGAGGACATCATCCTCGCGAATACCAAACGGGTGATCCGCCGCGCCTGGGCGATGCTGTAAAAGACAGGAGGAATTTGCTTGAAAATTGTGATTCTGGATGGATACACAGAAAATCCCGGCGATCTGAGCTGGTCGGGGCTGGAAGCACTGGGCGAGCTGACCGTCTACGACCGGACCCCGCCTGAGCAGGTCGCTGACCGGATCGGAGATGCGGAGATCGTGATTCTCAACAAGACGCCGCTGCCCCGCGAAATGCTCGACCGCTGCCCGAATGTCCGG
Source organism: Anaerotruncus sp. 1XD42-93 (assembly GCF_009917605.1). NCBI lineage: Bacteria > Bacillati > Bacillota > Clostridia > Eubacteriales > Oscillospiraceae > Anaerotruncus > Anaerotruncus sp. 1XD42-93. The sequence continues at coordinate 11,677 of NZ_QZEG01000039.1, forward strand.
TACATCGGGGTGCTTGCCACCGGATACAACATCGTCGATGTGCAGGCGGCGAAGGAGCGGGGGATTCCGGTCTGCAACATCCCCACCTATGGCACCGATGCGGTCGGGCAGTTTGCGATTGCGATGCTGCTCGAGATCTGCCATCATGTGGCGCACCACGATGCGGCCGTACATGAAGGGCGCTGGGAGTCCTGCCCCGACTGGTGCTTCTGGGATTATCCGCTGATCGAGCTGGCCGGCAAGACGATGGGCATTATCGGGTTTGGCCGGATCGGCCGCACCACCGGCCGGATTGCGCGCGCACTCGGGATGCAGGTGGTCGCCTGCGACAGCATCGAGACCGATGAAGGCCGGGAGATTGGGCGGTATCTGCCGCTGGAGGAGCTGTTCGCCTGCTCGGATGTGATCGCCCTGCACTGCCCTCTTTTCCCTGAAACCCAGGGGATCATCAACCGGGACACCATCGCCAAAATGAAGGACGGGGTGATCCTGCTCAACAACAGCCGCGGCCCGCTCATCGTCGAGCAGGATCTCGCGGATGCCCTCAACAGCGGCAAGGTCTATGCGGCCGGTCTGGATGTGGTCTCGACCGAGCCGATCCGGGGAGACAATCCCCTGCTCAAGGCGAAAAACTGCCTGATTACGCCGCATATCAGCTGGGCGCCCAAAGAGAGCCGCCAGAGGTTGATGGGGATTGCGGTTGAAAGCCTGCGCGCGTTCCTGGATGGAAACCCGATCAATGTGGTGAATCCGTAAAATAGATGCTCCCTGTTACAGAAAACAGCAGCCGGACAAAAGTCCGGCTGCTGTTGGCATTGGGTGCCTCTTTTGCAGAGGGCGGGCCCCACAAACAATGGATGCAGGATTGCTGCGGTGCTGCACTTTGCCAAAAGGGAGCACAAATGATATTTTGCAGATGGCAGGGGCAGTTGTGTGGGACAGGCTGTCCCCTTTTGGCAGTTTGAATGGTTATTCTATGTGTTAATATGTTATAAATTCCAGTATGATAACATGGAGGAGGTCCTGTTAATGAAATCTCTCTGGTGCGCAGCCCTGGCAGTGGCGGTTGCCCTAGGCGGCTGCGGCATAGCAGAGCCGGGAACCGATGACCTGATCCTGAAAGATCCCGAGATCCCGTCTGTCAGTTCTGCGCGGCATACCAGTCAACCGGAATCATCGGTATCAAGCGGGGCGCCAGATACACAAGAAAAACCATTTCCCGTTCTGCCGGAAGAATACGGTCTGCTCCGCACAGCCGCCGGTCTGATGGGTGATCCGGAGGCATCCGTTCAGACCTGGCCGGTCGGGTTGGATGCAGTCAGAGGAATGCGGGTCCCGGACAGCTGGGAGCTGCGGCGTTCGATTGCCGCACTGCTGGCGGACGCGGATTTGGAAAAGCTGGACAGCGTCCCGGAGATGGCTGCGTCTGAAAGCGACCCAATCAGCATACAGATTGATCTGGAAGATCAATGGGCCTCGATTGCTGTCTCTCTGCTGTCGGAAAGCGACGCAGCCAATCCGGGCGGCGCATATCTGGAGGTGAGCGGTTCACAGACGGTATCCGCTGCGGATGGGGCATCCAGCCGGACAGACGATGCTGCTTTCCCGGATGTCGAAGCTTATGCCGGCAATCGGGTGCTCTATGAGCAGTTTGCCGCGCTGATCGAGCAGCATACCGAAGAGGTACATGCTGATTTTGGAGGGAAAGCTACCATCCTGCGTCCGGCTCCCGGTGCCTCTGAAACAGCGGCGATTGAAAACGCGATGGTACAGATAGGGGATATCCTGCTGTTGGGTTGGCGCGACATTGGGCAAGCAGATCGTTACTGGATGCTTGAGGCACACAATACCGACACCGGCGGGATGCTCTATCAAATTCCACTTGGCGAAAGGCTGCTGACACGGATTTCCCCGTCCAACGCGTTTGAGCAGTTCGACTACTGCCTTTTTTTCCAGGATGGGGTGCTCTATAAGAACAGTCAGAACCCGTCGGAAGAACTGGCCTATGATCTGCCCGCTGTGGTATCGGTCGCGGCTCAGGGGGATGGGCGGCAGGACGGCGGAATGTTCGACCTTTCCGGGGACAGGCTGGTCTGGGAGGCGGACGATGGGGTCTGGATTGCAAACCAGGACGGCAGCGATGCGCGGCTCCTTTACGCCAACTCTGCCATTCCGCAGACGCTTGCACCCGGAAAAGCCCTTCAGGTGGTCGAACCGCGCCTGCTCTGCGAGGGGGGCAGGGTGGTAATGACCATTTATGACAGCCAGGAGGCGGCTGACGGGATGGAAAATATCGGATTTGTAGTCTGTGACGCTGACGCCGGTTCGGGCAGGGAACCGCAGGTTGTCCCGTTCCAGGCGTACAGCCAGCCGCAAGGCCCAATCAAAGACCGGTACATGGTGCTGCGCAATCAGGAGGACACCTGCATCGTCGATGCGCAGGAGAGGACCTCGGAACTGCGGCGTCTCCCGTTTAATCCGGTGGCAGACTGCCAAAGCTACGATTTTGAAACGCTGATCTGCTTCGAGCAGCAGAGCGGCGACCGGTTTGCTGTTTACCGCTGCGGCGCGGACCAGCCGGACGACCGGTCCGGACTCCTGCTCAAGGGGGACATTTTTGGGACCCTGGCCGGCGTTACCCAGCAGTATGCGGTGGTTAAGGGTACCGACGCCGACGGGGAATGGCTTGCACTGGCGGACTATCTCGCAGAGAAACCTTGAGAAGCGTTTTTGGGTGAAATTTCCGTTTTTGGATGGAGATGGTTTTCTTACAAGCGAACAGGCTTCCTGCAAAAGAAACGGGAAAGCCCCTAAGATAAAAGGGACAGACGCTTTACAGCGCCTGTCCCTTTTGAGATCAGAAAAACGAAAGCCCCCGATTATTCCTCTTCATCCGGGTCCTTCTTATCCGCGTCACTGGCCTTGTCATCCGACGAAGCAGCTTCTGCATCGGGGGTCTGCTCCTCCAGCGCATCATCGTCACTCTCGACCTGGGTGGCATAGTAGTCCAGATCTTCCGCGTCCTCGTCCATCAACTCATCGTCAAAATCTTCACAAAGTGCGCATTTCCGGCGTTTGAAATAGGCTGCAAACGCCACAATAGCCCCCGCTACCGCGATCAGAAGCGCGACTATGGCGATGAAGCTGTTCTTTCCCATCTGCAAAAACCTCCCGTAAAAATCATTTCCGAATCCGATCGGTTATATTGTTTCTATTATAACGCTTCTTTTTCGGGTTGACAAGTCATTACTGTTATTTTGTGTGTGTTTTGCGAAAACATTCGTATCAAACCCAACATTCCCGCTCCCTCGCTTGACTTTTCTGTACAGTCTGCTTTATAATCGAAATACTTTAAAAAAATCAAAATATTCCAAAAATCATTGAAAAATTGCAAAGGAAGTCTTTGTCTGGGAGGGCTTGACGATGGCGAAAACAAAATACGTGATCGGTCTGGACTACGGTACCCTGTCGGGACGGGCAGTGCTTGTGGAAGCGGCAACCGGGGAGATCGCTGCACAGGCGGTAAAGGAATATCCCCACGCGGTGATGGACCGGGAACTGCCCTGCGGCGTGCGTCTGGAGGTGGACTGGGCGCTCCAGCATCCGCAGGACTATCTGGATGTGCTGACCGAAACGGTGCCTGCGGTACTGCGGCAGGCAGGGATTGCACCCCAGGAAGTGATCGGGCTTTCGATCGACTTCACCGCGTCCACCGTCCTTCCGATCGACCGGGACGGTACGCCGCTCTGTTTTCTGCCGGCATTTGAAGCCCGTCCGCATGCTTATGTGAAGCTATGGAAGCACCATGCCGCCCAGCCGGAAGCGGATGAGATCAATGCGCTGCTCGCCGCGCGCGGGGAAATCGACCTCCCGCGCTATGGCGGCAAGATTTCCTCCGAACTGACCCTCCCCAAGGCGCTCCAGATCCTGCGGGAGGATCCGGAAATCTACCAGTGCGCCGACCAGATTCTGGAGGCGTCCGACTGGCTGACCTTCCTGCTGACCGGCTCCCGCCGCCGTACCGGAAGCACCGCCGGGTACAAGGCGATGTGGCTGGAAGGGGAGGGATACCCCGAGCAGGCATTTTTGAGGGCGCTTGACCCCCGGCTGGAAACCTATCCGGAGGACAAACTCGGTGAGGATATCTGTCCGGTGGGCAGCCGGATCGGGGAGCTGAACCCGGCCTGGGCGGAAAAGCTGGGGCTTTTGCCTGGTACGGCGGTCGGGGCGAGCATCATCGACGCGCATGCCGGGCTCCCGGGCTGCGGGATCACCAAGCCGGGACAGATGATGCTGATTATCGGCACCTCGAGCGTACAGGCCGCTCTAAGCGACCGCCCCTATTCGGGGGGCGGCATCTGCGGCGCGGTCAAGGGCGGGATCATGCCCGGCTACTATGCGCTGGAATCCGGGCTTGCGGGGGTCGGAGACATCTTCGGCTGGTTTGTCAACCACTGTGTCCCTGCCGCATACCATGAGCAGGCCAAAGGGGCCGGATGCGGGATGCACGAATATCTGACCCGGCTTGCGGAAAAGCTCGTCCCCGGGGAGAGCGGGCTGCTCGCCCTCGACTGGTGGAGTGGGAACAAGACCCCGTTTGTGGATGTTGACCTTTCGGGGATGGTCGTCGGGTATACCCTATCGACCCGTCCGGAGGAGGTTTACCGGGCGCTGATCGAGGCGACCGGCTTCGGTACCCGGCTGATTATGGAGGCGTTCGAGGATGCGGGCGTGTTGGTGGATGAAATCCGGGCCTGTGGTGGGATCGTGGAAAAGAATCCGCTCCTGATGCAGATTTACGCAGACATTACCAACCGGGAGATCAAGGTGGCGGCGTCCCAGCAGACCGCCGCCCTCGGTGCGGCGATGTACGCTGCGGTTGCCGCAGGTTCCGAACGGGGCGGCTATGACTCGATCTTCGACGCGGCGCAGGCGATGGGCCGCATCCAGGAAAAGACTTATCGCCCCATCCCGGCGCATGTCGCAGTCTACGAGACCCTATATCGCGAATACTGCCAGCTGAAGGACTATTTTGGCGCAAAAAATCCGGTGATGAAAACCCTCAAGCAGATCCGCCAGCAGGCATGGCGGCAATCGGTTTAAATCTCTTTCCGCACTGGGGAACAGGGTTCTCCGGTGCGGGAATTTTACTTTTCTGCAATTTTATTTGGAAGATAGCTATATGTTTCCAATTTCCTTTCGTGCATTTTGCTAAAATTAAATAGTTTGGTATGTTTTTTTTGTAAATTGCATTGACAACCCGGTTCCGGAATCTTATAATAGGCTTGTAAATAATTATCCGATAGAAAATTACCACGAAAAAGATTTCTATAAAAATCTTTTTCGATACTCGTCCAAAGGAGCTTTTTTATGCCGGAAACACCGCTTGTGGTCCTCTGCATCAAAAATAAATACCAGCAGATGAACCCCGCTATGAAGCAGATCGCTGACTACATCATCAGTAATCCAAACCGGGTGATCTATATGGGGATCAGTGAGCTGGCAGCGGCGAGCAGCGTGAGCATCGCTTCGGTGACCCGGTTTGTCAAACAGGCTGGATACCGGAATTTCAAGTCGTTCCAGCTTGAGCTTGCGGGTTCGCTCACCGAAAGCGTCGGCCCGGTTTCCAGCGATTCCCCCAGCAGCAAGATCACCTTCGAGTACGGCGGGGCATCCGAGCGGGACACGACCGAGGAGGTCTGCCGGAAGGTATTCAGCAGCAACCAGCAGATGCTCTCCGATACGATCAAGGCGCTCGATTTTTCCCTGGTGGAGATCGTCTCCCAGCGGATCATCAAGGCGCGCAATGTCATCTTCCTTGGCTGTGGACGCTCGCACATCACTGCCGAAAGCGGCCGGACCCGTCTCTACCGTCTGGGAATCCCGTCCTTCTGCTACAGTGATGTGCACGAGCAGGTTGTCGCCGCCACCATGTGTGACAAGCAGGATGTGGTGATCGGGATCAGCAACTACGGCCGGACGGCATCGGTGGTCAACTGTTTGAAGCTCGCCCGGGAGCGCGGGGCGTTCACCGTAGGGATCACCAGCGCGGAAGGTTCCCCGCTGGCGCAGGCTGCCGAATACCTCTTCCTCACCGCTTATAACTACGCCAATCTTGAGTATCGCGGCCGTGACCACTCTTATGAACCGGCCTGCGAAAATATCACGCAGATCGTCCTGCTGGACTGTATTTATATGAATGTGGCGCTGCATATGGATAAAAACTGCTTGGACCGGTTCTATGAGACGGTTCGGGAACTCGAAAAAGAACGAATCTGAATTTTGCCCCGGTTTGAGAGGGGCGGAGGGAACGTTATGCAGATAATCGGCATTGATGTGGGCACCTCCGGCGCGAAAGCGGCTGTTTTTGAACCCGGCAGACGGATGGTGGCCTGTGTGCGGGAACCGTATTCCTGCATCTGCCCGGCCAAGGGCCTGCTCGAGCTGGACCCGGAAGAGGTCTGGCAGGCGGTGGTCCGGTGCCTGAAGCGGCTGGCTGGGCAGGCCGACGCTTCACAGGTTGGGATGCTCGCCGTTTCGACACAGGGGGAAGCGGTCGTCCCGGTGGATCGGGAAGGCAAGCCGCTGATGAATGCGATCCTCACATTTGATTCCCGCAACGCGGAGGAGTTTGGCTGGTTTGCCGGACAGACCGACCGGTTCCGGGTGATGGAGCAGACCGGAATGCCGTCCCATCCGATGTTTTCAGCCACGAAACTGCTCTGGCTGCGCAACCATGCCCCCGATGGCTTTGAAAAAGCGTGGAAATTTTTCTGCTTCGGGGATTACATAGCATTCCGGCTGGGTGCGGCTCCCGCGATCGACTATGCGATGGCCAGCCGTACGATGCTTTTCGACCTGCGTGCGCGGCGGTGGTCGGAGGAACTGACCGGGCTCTGTGGAATACCGGTTGAAAAACTGCCCGAACCGGTTGCAGCGGGGACCCCGATCGGAACCGCAGGCCCCGTACTGACATCGCTCGGTTACCCCGATACGCTGCGGCTCTTCTGCGGCAGTCACGATCAAATCTGTTGTTCGTTGGGGGCGGGGGTGTTCGATGAGGGGGTCGCGATGGACTCGCTCGGCACCACCGAGAGCATCGTCTGTGTAAGCAGCCGGCTCACCGCCTCCCGGCAGAACCTCGCCTGCAATATCCCGGTTTACCCCTATCCAGGGGAGGGGCTTTACGCTTACATGACCTTCCTTACCACCTGTGCTTCCCTGTTGGAATGGTTCCGCACCAAACTGCTGGATGCGCCGGAGGAAGGGTTCTATGCGCAGTATGACCAGAAGCTCACCGAACTTCGGGATCAGCCCGCTTCGGTATTTGCACTGCCCTATTTCGCAGGGGCGGGTACCCCGCAGATGGATTTCAGAGCGCAGGGGCTGTTTGCGGGCCTGACACTCGATACCGACCGTTATCAGCTCTATCGGGCAATCCTCGAGGGGACCTGCTTTGAGGGGCGGCTGAATCTCGCCAATATGGAGTCCTGTGGGATTTCGGTGCGGGAACTGCGGTGTATCGGCGGCGGCGCGCGGTCTGCGCCGTGGCTCCAGATGAAAGCCGACATCACCGGCCGGCGGGTTGTTTCGATGGCTTGTGAGGAGGCGGGATGTCTGGGCGCGGCGATGCTTGCAGGGATGGGCAGCGGCCAGTTCCGCAGTCTGCGGGAGGCGGGCGGCGATCTGCTGCATGAACGGGGCACGTTCCTGCCTGACCCGGAACGTGCCGCCCGTTATGAGGAAGCCTATCAGACCTATTTGAAGCTGTACCCAGCAGGCTCCACCCTGTATACCATTTAACTAGTTTTATCCGATGAAATGTTTTCTGGCCTGACTTCGCGCCGGCTGGCCCTGCGCACGCCGCGGCGGCAGCCAAAGCCAATCCAAGTCTTTCTTGAAAAGTTTCGCCCACCTTTTCAAAGGCAGCGGATTCCAAAGGCAGAGCCTTTGGTCGCGCTCTGCGCTGTGAGGATACCACGCGGCCTCGCCAAGAGGCTTATAAGCATAAAAAGGGGGTTTTCAGATGAAAGCTGCTGTTGTAGAAAAAATACGTGATGCCCGGGTACTCGAGGTGGAGGACCCCAAAACGCTCCCCGGAAGTATGAAAATCCGGGTGGAGGCGTGTGCGGTCTGCGGGTCAGACCTGCGAATCTTCACCAAAGGGGATCCACGGGCGACATTTCCGCGGATTATCGGTCACGAGATTGCCGGTACGATCGTCGAGTTGGGCGAGGGAACGACCGGTTATGCGGTCGGTGACCGGGTTTGCGTTGCGCCGGGACACGGATGCGGTGAATGCAAATACTGCAAAAACGACATGGGCAACGTCTGCGTCAACCCTCAGCCGAGTATCGGTTACGCAAGCTCGGGCGGGTTTGCCCAGTATATCGTCCCGCCGGTAAACGTCGTGAAAAATGGCTTTGTCAACAGAATCCCTGACAACCTCTCGTTTGAGGAAGCAAGTATGTCCGAACTGCTCGCCTGCTGCATCAATGCGCAGGAACGCGCGATGGTCGGCGAGGGGGACACGGTGCTGGTGATCGGCCCCGGGCCTGCGGGCTGTATGCATATCCAGCTTGCCCGCGCGCGCGGCGCAAAAAAGGTGCTCCTTTCGGGACGCACTCCCGGCAGGCTTCAGAAAGCCGCCGAACGGTTCCATCCGGATGCAGTGTTCACCGAGCAGGGGGACGCGCTGGTCGAGCGGGTGCTCACCGAAACAGATGGGCTGGGTGCGGATGTGGTGATCGTCGCCGCACCTTCCCACGAGACACAGGAAGTCGCTATCAAACTCGCGGCGCCGCGCGGACGGGTCAACTTTTTCGGCGGCCTGCCCAAGGACAACTGTATCTCCCATATCGAAGCAAACATCATCCATTATAAAGAGGTCATGCTGACTGGCGCGTCGTCCAGTCTCGGGCGGCAGAACCGCGAAGCACTCCAGCTTATCAGCGAAGGCAAGGTCAAAGCCTCTGACTATATCACCCACCGGTATACCCTTGATGAGTTTAACGAGGCATTCGCGGCGGTCGAGCGCAAGGACACGATCAAGGCGGTTCTCTTCCCCTGGAAGACCCGCGCGGAGCTGAACGGATGAGCGGCGGTTATGCCGAGGCCCGGGACCTGATCCTGAAGGAGCTGGCCGGAGCGCTCGGAAATGTGGAGGAAACAGAGGTCAGCCGGCTGGTCCGGATGATCTGTGATGCCGAAAAGGTGTTCGTCGTGGGGGTCGGCAGGGTGCTGCTGATGCTTCAGGCGCTCGCCAAACGGCTGAACCATCTCGGCATTGAGGCTAACTTTGTCGGCGCGATCGACGAACCGGCCATCACCGACCGTGACCTGCTTCTGATCGGGTCAGGCTCGGGAGAAAGTGCGGTCCCGCTCGCAATCGTGAAAATCGCCAAGCGGTACAACGCCAAGATTGCGCATATCGGTTCCAATCCCAACAGCTCGATGGCGGAATATGAGGATCTGTTTGTCCGGGTTCCCTGCCGCACCAAGCTGAACCTGCCGGGCGAGATCGCCTCGCAGCAGCCGATGAGCAGCCTGTTTGAACAGAGCCTGCTGCTTCTGGGGGATACGGTCGCGATGCTGGTCATGCAGGAAAAAGGTCTGGACGACCTGCACGCGCTCTGGAAAAAACACGCGAATCTGGAATAAGTCCTGTGGGGGTTCTGCCGCTCGACCCCGCCATCTTTAGGATGCCGCCCCACTGCGAGCGTCCCGGCGCGCAGGGGCCAACCGGCGTGAAGCGCCGGCTGTCAGGCCGGAACAGAGACGGACAAAACTGTGGATAGCGAAAAAATCGAGTGAACCGTGAAAGCAGATTGAAAAAGAAGGGGGTTTGCCCAATGAGCGAACAGATGCGGGCGGCGGTGCTCCATGCGCCGGGAAAACTGGTGGTGGAGCAGGTTGCCGTCCCGGAGATCGGGCCGGATGACGTCCTGCTCAGGGTTTCGGCCTGCGGGGTCTGCGGGTCGGACATCCCGCGGGTGCTGACAACCGGTACCTACCATTTCCCGACCATCCCCGGGCATGAGTTCGGCGGCAGGGTGGTCAAAACCGGCAAACATGTCGAGCCCTCGCTCGTAGGCAGGCGTGCGGCGGTCATCCCATTGATCCCCTGCCGCAAATGCAGCATGTGCGAGGTCGGCGCGTTCGCCCTCTGTGAAGCGTATGATTTCCTTGGCTCCCGCAGCGACGGTGGGTTCGCCGAATACGTCAGGGTTCCGGCCCAGAACCTTGTGTTTGTGCCGGATGAGGTGGACGACGATTCTACCGCCTTCCTCGAGCCGATCAGCGTTGCGCTCCACGTGATTGAAAACTGCGGTGTTTCGTATGGCGATACCGTCGCAGTCTATGGTCTGGGCGCCATCGGGGTGTTTGTCGCCCAGTGGGCCAAAGTGTTCGGTGCAAAGACTGTCTATGCGGTCGATCTCGATCCCAAAAAGATCGAGGTTGCCAACCAGCTGGGCCTGTATGGGGTCAACAGTGCGGAAACCGATGCCGAAGCATTCCTGAAAGCACAGGGCGGTGTGGACCGGGTATTTGAAGCGTCCGGTGCACCGGCGGTTTTCAACCAGGCACTGCGGGTGCTGCGTCCTTCCGGGGTGCTCGGGCTGGTCGGACGTCCGACCAAACCGCTGGAAATCCAGGGGGATGCCTATGAAAAGCTGCTGCGCGGGCAGCTCACCATCAAGGGGACCTGGAGCTTTGAGTTCAAGCGGTTCCCCAAACATGCGTGGGAGACCAGCCTCGAGGCGCTGCGCACCGGCAAAATCCAGACCGCACCGATTATCTCCCACCGTCTGCCGCTCGAAAAAACGCTCGACGCGGTCAAACTGATGGCGGAGCATTCGGAACCGTTTTATAAAATTCTCATCAACCCGGCCCTGGATAGGGCCTGAAATAGACAAACATTAGGAGGAAGTACAATGAAAGTCAAACAATTCAGCAGCATCCTGTTGGCAATGGCACTGGCAGGCGCAACCGCACTGTCCGGCTGCGGCGGTTCTTCGGCACCGGCTTCGTCGGCTGCTCCGGCATCGAGCGCGGCTCCTGCCGCTTCGAGCGAGGCTGCACCGGCAGAGTCCACCCCGGCAGCCGACGGTGACAAAATCACCATCGGCTATGCGCCCACCACGATGAACAACCCGTTCTGGCTCGCAGTGCTTGACGGCGTCAAATCGGTCACCGATTCGATGGACAATGTTGAGATCGTCACCATTGACTGCCAGAACGACCAGTCCCGTATGAACGACCAGATCGGCGACCTGCTGGCTTCCGGCATCGACGCGCTGCTCGTCGCCCCGATGGACTCCACCGGCGTAAAACCCGCGCTCGAGGCCTGCCAGCGGGAAGGTGTCCCGGTCATCAACTTCGATACCCCGGTCACCGATGTTGACCTCGTTGAGTCGATCATCGCTTCGAACAACTACAACGCGGGCGTTGTCGTTGCAAAAGACATGATGGAGAAGCTCGAGAAGGGTTCCAAGGTTGCGGTTCTGCATTCTCCTTCCGGTCAGGCATGTATCGACCGTGCGGCTGGCTTCTATGACACGATCGGTTATAAGTCTGATGATCCGTACTTCGAGGTTGTCCAGGAGCTGGATGGCAAGGGCGACACCGGTGTTTCGCTGCCGCTGGCCGAGGATATTCTCCAGGGTTCCCCGGACCTTGGCGCGTTCTTCGCGGTCAACGATCCGTCTGCAATGGGCTGCGTACAGGCACTCCAGGCACATCCCGAGCTTCAGGGCGTTCTGGTCTACGGCGTTGACGGCAACCCGGATGCAAAAGCCATGATCGAGGCAGGCACCATGACCGGTACCGGCGCACAGTCCCCCGAGACCATCGGTTCCAAATCCGCAGAGACCGCGCTTCAGGTTCTGAAGGGTGAGACGGTTGAGCACGACATCGTTATCGATACCTTCATCATCAACAGCGACAACGTCAGCCAGTACGGCACCGACGGTTGGCAGTAAGCTCAAACATAACAGCTTCCCGGAGTGGGGGATTCCCGGGAGAGCGGCGGTAGCCGCTCTCCCGTTTACGGAGGTGGAAGAATGCAGAAAAAACTTTTGAGGATGGAAAACGTCTCTAAGCTGTTCCCCGGCGTCAAGGCGCTGGATAATGTCAACCTCGATCTTGAGGCGGGGGAGGTGCTGGGCCTGCTCGGTGAAAACGGCGCGGGTAAGTCCACCCTCATGAACGTGCTGGGCGGCATCTACAAACCCGAAACCGGTCAGATCTATCTTGATGATGAGCCGGTCACGATCAATGGCGTTCTGGATTCCCAGAGCAAGGGGATCGCCTTTATCCACCAGGAGCTGGCGCTCGAACCCTACCTGACGGTTGCGGAAAACATCTTCCTCGGCAGGGAGATGAAGAATTCGCTGGGCATGGTGAGCAAGCCTTTAATGTACGAAGCGGCAAAACCGTATCTCGAAATTGTGGGTCTCGACATCTCTCCGTCCAGCCATGTTTCCCATCTCAGTACCGGCCAGCAGCAGATGGTGGAGATTGCCAAGGCATTTTCTTTGAACGCGAGAATTATCGTCATGGATGAACCGACCTCTTCTCTCTCGGAAAAAGAGGTGGAAATCCTCTTCAAAACCATCCGGGATCTGAAAAGACGGAACATCGGCGTCATCTATATTTCGCACAAGATGTCCGAAATCTTCGAACTGACCGACCGGATCACCGTCATGCGGGATGGCACCTACATAGGCACCAAAAACACCAGCGAAACCAATGAGGACGAACTGATCCGGATGATGGTCGGACGCGAACTCGGAAACTACTATGTGCGTACCTTTAACGAACCGGGGGCAGTCGCGCTCGAGGTGCGGCATATCTCGGCAGGCAAGCAGGTCAAGGACTGCTCGTTCCAGCTGCACAAGGGGGAAATCCTCGGATTTTACGGGCTGATCGGCGCAGGACGCTCCGAGCTGATGCAGGCAATCATGGGGCTGGATAAGCGGGACAGCGGTGAGATCGAGCTGTTTGGCCACCGGCATGACAACATTACCCCCCTCGAGAGCCAGAAGCTCGGCATGGCGCTTGTGCCTGAAAGCCGCAAGACGCAGGGTCTGATCCTGGACAACACCGTGGCGTTTAACACTACCCTTGCGGTGCTCGACCAGTTTATCAAGAATCTGGTGGTCAACTTCAAGGTGGAACGGGAGATTGTGGAAAACGGGGTCAAGAGCATGAACATCAAGACACCGTCGATCACCCAGCGGGTCGGCAACCTCTCGGGCGGAAACCAGCAGAAGGTGGTGCTCGCCAAGTGGCTGGCGACCAATCCCAAAATCCTCATCCTTGATGAACCTACCCGCGGCATCGACGTCGGAGCCAAGGCGGAGATCTATAAGATCATCAACGACCTTGCCGCGCAGGGCATCGCGATTATCATGATCTCCTCCGAGCTGAACGAGGTCATGAATATGTGCGACCGCATGGCGGTGATGCGCGAGGGTGAGATCGCAGGATTCCTCGACCATCAGGACTTCTCGCAGGACCTGATCCTGAAGTATGCGTTAGGAGGCAGTTAAATGGAAGAAAAATTGCTCGACCGGTATGAGAACCACGTTATCCTCGGGCCGATCGTCCGCTTCCTCAAAGCGAATATCGGTATCCTCATCGGTTTCCTTGTTCTGTTTGTAATCCTCAGTTTCACAGCGGATAACTTCTTCACCACCGCGAACTTTCTGAACGTCTTGCGCACCATCTCGACCAATGCGTTCCTCGCAATCGGCGTCATGATGGCGATTATGCTCGGCGGTATCGACCTGACCGGCGGCGCCCTGATCGCGTTTTCGGGTGTTGTCACCGTTGTTTCCATGCAGCGGTACGGCGTTTCGATCCCGGTCGCGGTATTCCTCGGACTGATTATCGGCGTTATCGTCGGGTTCATCAACGGTGTGGTTATCGCTTACACCGGTATCCATCCGTTCGTCGTCACCCTCGCGATGCAGAGTGTCTGCCGCGGTGCGGCTTACCTGATCGCCAACGGCCAGCCGGTTTCGATCACCAATGAACCGTTTACCCGCTTGGGCAACGGGTTCCTTGGCCCCCTGCCGCTGCCGGTGATCTACACCATCGTGTTTGTGTTCCTCGCTTACCTGCTGCTGAACAAAACCAAGATCGGCCGCCACGTGTTTGCGGTTGGCGGCAATGCCACTGCCGCGCGGTTCAGCGGTATCAACATCAAAAAGGTCAAGATCATGGTCTGGACGATCAGCGGCTTCCTCGCTTCGTTCGGCGGCGTGATCCTCGCTTCCCGTATGTCCTCCGGCCAGCCTGCGGTCGGCATCGGCTTTGAGACCGACGCGATCGCTGCTGCGGTCCTCGGCGGAACCAGTATGTACGGCGGTGTCGGTACGGTCGGCGGTATGTTCATCGGTGTTCTGGTCATTGGTATCATCAGCAACGGGCTCAACCTGCTCCGCGTCAACTCCTATTGGCAGTATGTCGCCAAAGGCATCATCATCCTGATCGCGGTTTATATTGATATGTATAAGAACCGCAAGCAGAATGCCCGCAAGGAATGATCCTATGCTGTTGAAAAAAAGATTCAAAAATCTGGAAAAAACGATTCTGATTCTTTTGGAATCGTTCGATTATGAAAACTGGAGGTCCGTTCAATGGATGCTGCAAAAGTAAAATCGCTCAACCTGACCGCCGCGAAAATGCGGCGGCATGCCCTCGAGGCGATCCAATGCGCCAATTCAGGGCATATCGGCGGCTCGTTCTCGATCGCCGAAATCCTGTCGGTGCTTTATTTCGACCGGATGCACATTGACCCCAAAAATCCCCGCTGGGAGGACCGCGACCGGTTTGTCCTCTCCAAAGGGCACTGCACCCCGACCACCTATTCGGCGCTGGCCCTGCGCGGGTTCTTCCCGGTCGAGGATCTCAAGACCTTCCGCAAGATCGACAGCAACCTCTCCGGCCACATCGAGATGAAGCATGTCCCCGGCGTGGATATGTCGGCGGGTTCGCTCGGACAGGGGCTTTCGGTCGCGGCCGGAATGGCGCTCGCGGGCAAAACCGATGGTAAAAACTATCGGGTTTACGCGATCACCGGTGACGGTGAGATCGAAGAGGGCCAGATCTGGGAGGCTGCGATGGCGGCCGCTCACTTCAAACTGGATAATCTGGTCCTGTTTGTGGACAACAACCAGCTCCAGCTCGACGGCGCAGTGAGCGAGGTTATGTCGGTCAACCCGATCGACGAGAAGTTCCGGGCGTTCGGCTGGAACGCCATCAACGCCGATGGCAACGATGTGGAAGCGCTGAATGCTGCGCTCGACGAGGCGGAAAAGGTCTCGGGCAAGCCGACGGTCATCGTCTGCCATACGGTCAAGGGAAAAGGCGTCTCGATCTTTGAAGGCGGCGTGAAATGGCATGGTGGGCGTCCCACAGCGGAGGAATACAAAACCGCTTATGCGGAACTGGATGCGCGCATCGCAGAATTGGAGGGTTGATCTATGGGAGAGAAAATTTCTACCAGAGTTGCATATGGCGAGGCCCTGCGGGACTTCGGCGGGGATGAGAGGATCGTCGCGCTTGACGCCGATCTTTCCACTTGTACGATGAGCTGCTATTTTGGGGAGAAATACCCCAATCGTTTCTTTAATATCGGCATCGCCGAGGCGAATATGATTGATATGGCGGCAGGCTTTGCCACCACCGGCAAGATCGCGTTCTGTCATTCGTTCGCGATGTTCACCGCCGGGCGCGGATATGACCAGGTGCGCAACTCGGTTGCGTATCCCCACCTGAACGTTAAGGTGATCGGCAGCCATGCCGGATTGACGGTCGGTGAGGACGGTGCAACCCATCAGTGCATTGAGGACCTGAGCCTGATGCGCACCATCCCCGGGATGGTTGTGCTCTGCCCCTGCGACGCGAACGAGGCCCGCGAGGCTGTCAAAGCGATGATCGCGTATGATGGCCCCTGCTTCATGCGCACCGGCCGCACTGCGCTCGAAACCGTTACCGACGGATTCTCCAACTACAAGTTCGAGATCGGCAAGGGTGTCACACTGGTCGAGGGCAGCGATGTCACGATCATTGCAACCGGACTGATGGTGCAGGAGTCGCTGAAAGCGGTGGAACTGCTGAAAGCCGAGGGCATCAGCGCACGTTTGATCGACATGCACACCATCAAGCCGCTTGACAGGGAACTGGTCATCAAGGCCGCGAAAGAGACCGGCGCGATCGTCACCGCTGAGGAACATAACATCATCGGCGGGCTTGGCAGCGCGGTCTGCGAGGCGATCTGCGATGAGTGCCCGATTCCGGTTGTCCGGGTCGGCGTGCAGGACGAGTTCGGCCGTTCGGGTGAGGCGGGCGCTCTGCTCAAGCTCTATGGCCTCACCCCCGAGAATGTCGCCGAGAAAGCAAAACTTGCAATCTCGAGAAAAGCGTAAAATCTGTTTCCTCCATATTTTTTGTTTTACATAGGGTTCAGGAAGCCCCCGCCGAAAGGCGGGGGCTTCCGCTTTGTGATTTTTATAAAACCGATTGACAAATCGTGGAATGCAAAGCTATACTAAAACTTGTAAATCCGGATTTACAAAATTTTCACAAAAATATCACAAGATAGGAAACGATTGAAAAGGGGTATTTCATTATGCAAAAAAAGATATGGAAAAAATCAATTTGTGCGGTATTAAGCACACTTCTGGTCTTATCTTCGGCGA
>NZ_QZEG01000003.1:0-132786 GCF_009917605.1 Anaerotruncus sp. 1XD42-93
ATTTTAATCTTTTTAATTCCATATTCCTGATTATATCTCTTTTTGGCAAAATTTCAAATGCTGTTGCCCTGCGTGATTTTCCGGGGAGGAGTTCAATCCTCCTCGGTCAGAATATGAAAAAGGCCTTTGGATTTTCCTCCTGCCTCGTAAGGCGGAAGCTCGTGGTTGACAAGGATGGTATCTTCCCCGATCACCTCAATGTCTGTCCACCGGATCACGACATCCTCTTCCCGTCCCAGCAGCCCAAACAGCCGCAGCCGTCCTTTAATCAGCAGTGCGGTTGCTTTTGCAGTCGCGGTATCCAGTTCCACATCTGCAACTGTTCCCAACCTGCCTCCGTTTCGCACATTGATCACATATTTTCGCTTCAGATCACTGACCCGACAAAACAAGGTGTTCCCTCCCCTATCGTTCTATTCTGTTCCTTTCCTATTCTATTCTGCCCCATCTTGCAATATCTCTGTTTTCTGAAAATCCGGAAAAGTTCCCCGGCGGAGCCTTTCCCAAGATTGACTTTTGCAAAAAAATCCTTTAGAATAGGAACCTGTAAATCCCTTTCCGCTTCTGCAACAGGTGTGGAATCCCGGGAGGGAACAGGGGCTGTCTGAAATGTCTATATATCGTCTTTTCTGATATTTTCAAGCAGCTTCCGGGACAAACAATGCGATGAGGTGTTGAGATTGCAAAGAGAAAAATTCTCCTCCCGGCTCGGCTTTCTGCTGATTTCGGCGGGATGTGCCATCGGTCTGGGCAACGTGTGGCGGTTCCCATATATCACCGGACAATATGGCGGTGCGGCATTTGTGCTGATTTATCTATTTTTTCTGCTCATCCTTGGTCTGCCGATCATGGTTATGGAATTTTCCGTCGGGCGCGCCAGCCAGAAAAGTGCCGCTCTTTCCTTCCACATACTAGAACCAAAGGGCACCAAATGGCATCTATACGGATATGGTGCAATGATCGGCAACTATATGCTGATGATGTTTTACACCACGGTCTGTGGCTGGATGGTGATCTATTTCATCAAGATGGCTTCCGGGGAATTTTCCGGTAAAAGCTCTGCTGAAATTGGTGAACTGTTTGGCGAGATGCTCTCCCGCCCAGGTCTAATGTCCTTCTGGATGATCGTTGTGGTCGCGCTCGGATTCGGTATCTGTTCGATGGGCCTGCAAAATGGTGTGGAGCGGATCACCAAATTGATGATGCTCTGCCTGCTTGCGGTTATGGTCGTTCTGGTTTTCCGGTCGGTCACCCTGCCGGGCGCTGCCGAAGGTTTGCAATTCTATTTGATGCCTGATTTCAGGAAGATCGTCGAGCAGGGGCTTGGTACCGTCGTATTCGCCGCAATGGGACAGGCATTCTTCACCTTGAGCCTCGGAATCGGTGCTATGGCAATTTTCGGCAGTTATATCGACAAAGATCGCTCGCTGACCGGGGAATCTATCAGTATCACGCTGCTTGACACTGCGGTCGCATTGATGGCTGGTCTGATTATCTTCCCAGCCTGCTCCGCATTTGATGTCAGCCCGGGTGAGGGTCCTAGCCTGATCTTCATCACCCTGCCAAATATCTTTAATACCATGGTGGGTGGTCGCCTGTGGGGTTCTCTTTTCTTTGTATTTATGACCTTCGCGGCTCTTTCCACTGTCATCGCGGTTTTCGAGAACATTGTTTCATTCGGGATGGATCTTTGGGGTTGGCCGCGCAAAAAAGTGGTCCTGTTCAATCTGTTCCTGATTATTCTGCTCTCCCTCCCCTGTGTGTTGGGTTTTAACCTTCTGAGCGGGTTTCATCCGCTAGGCGGCTCCTCCAACATTCAGGACCTCGAGGACTTTATCATCAGCAACAACCTGTTGCCACTCGGTTCCCTGGTTTATCTGCTCTTCTGCACCCGGCGCTGCGGCTGGGGTTGGGACAACTTCATCAAGGAAGCCGACAGCGGTAACGGCATCAAATTTCCGCGCTGGATTCGTGGATATGTCTCCTATGTGCTCCCATTGATCGTCCTGTTTATCTTTGTACAGGGCTATTGGTCCAAGTTCTTTGCGCCGCTCTTTCGCGCCTAGTCGTAAAGTTCGTTAAAAAGCGCCTGTGTAAACACAGGCGCTTTTTCTTTATAGCAAATTTTTTAAAAGGTAAATTATCTGCTATCTGCGGCAACAGGGGGCTTTTGATGGATGAAAAGCCCTCTTGGAGACATAAAAGAATCAATTTTTAGAATCCCAGCGATTCCCCGACAATAATTACTTTGATCCGTCCCTTGATCCGCTGCTGCCCTAAAGTCACATAGCTACAGCACATCCTCTCGTCGCTGTGGCAGTCGCGGCAGATGCCGATAATCTTGCAGGGCGTTTTGGTATCCAGACGCACCGCATTCGCTGGAGCGCTGACCTCACGCACCCGTTTACGCGCTGCCTCCAGATTCGGGACGATCTTATTGTACCCCGCCACGACAATTACGCTCTTAGGACCAAAAATCATTGCGGAAACCCGATTGCCATTTCCATCCACATTGTAAAGCTCGCCCTCTTCGGTCACAGCATTGGTTCCGGTCAGATAGGTATCGCAGAAAAATGCTTCCCGGAATACCTTATACAAGTCCGCGTTCGGGGCATACCGGTCGAGGTAGTTGTACCGCCCGGATTTCAGATGCTCAATCACGCCGCATTCTTTCAGGGTTTCCGACCCCCCAACAGTCACCGTCTCCCCCTCTGCGCAAAGTGTCTCAATCAGCGGAACTACCTCCGCTACAGTCCTGACATAATACGCATCCATCTTGTTATTTTGGAGATTTCCGATCGTTCGATTGACCCGTTTCTCCAGAACGATCTGCAAGTGTTCATTCATAGACATCCCCTCCTTTATTTCATTTTACAATGAATTTGTTCAATTTTCAACACCAATCGAAATCTTAAAATAGATATAGCAGCAACATATAAACGATAGGACATCCAACTGCTCCCCTAATTTATCCCCAGATACACCCTCTATGACATCTCCTGGTTGCATCCTAACAGTCTTCAAATCATCTCAAGATTCTTCCAGAAGTATCTTTTATCCCCAATTGAAAAGTATAATATCCACAAAAATATGAACTTATACTCATGTATATTATGGATAAATAATGAACAGATAATCATATACCTTTATAAAAAACGACAAAATTCTACAATCAGAAGTCGATTTTCTGTATATTATATTTAATCTCCTTTATTTTTAATTATAGAAAGCAGATAAATAATATTCTATCTGTTACAAATCTATAATACAAACAGGAGGTTTACACCATGTCAAAAGTAGCATTATTTGATCACGAAAAATTTAGTAATGCAATCAGGAAATCGAATCTAAAGCAGGAGCAGCTTGCGGAACATCTGAATATCTCCACACGTCATGTACGAAATCTGAAAAGTGGAGGTACTTCCGTTTCCGCTCCTCTTCTCTATAAAATCAGTCAGGAATTCCAAAAACCTATGGAATACTTTCTGATCTTTCGAGAGGAGGATGAGTCAATCAAATGAGACAAACTATAGGCATATTGGCTAATGCTCTCATAGATGCCTTTGGCTATCGCAAGCCAATGCAAGTCACCGAGATCATGATATATCTGTCGCCCAATTATAGTGAGACCGGATATTCTGTATACCCAAAATGCAAAAACACTTTGGAGCGGGAATTTATTCGTTTCTGCGAACGTTGCAGCCAAAGGCTAGACTGGTCAGGTTACCGAAATGCCGAACTTGTATATCCCAAACCACACATTAAGCCTATGCTCAGTTAGATAGTGCTCACATAAGGGCATCGAGAATAAGAGTGAAATAGATAAAGGACAAAAAGATAACATCCAGTTTAGTATAGCGGGTGAAAATGGAGCGCGGCCTTCCGGCCCATCGCTGTAGTTTCCAGTGGGCAACGAGAATATTACCCCATCTCGACCAGATGCGAAGACCATATGCTTGCGACCTGCGGGTCAAAAAGGTGGATGGTCAGCTGAAAATTGATCGGGAATGCTGGATTCGTGTTCCGGCCAACTATCAGACAGATTACCCCGAGCGTCTGGGCGAGGAAGGTCTCCCCTGTTGGCTATTTGTCGATTATGGCAAACCCTATTAAAACACATAGCATAAAGAACGTACCAGTTGCCATTTTGAGGCGACTGGTACGTTCTCTGGCAATATTCAAACTTCCTTTTATGCCTTGAATGAGATGTTTCCTTTTTGAAATTTACTCGAGTTGCCTATAGCATTCAAAACGAAAGGGTTGCCGCATAGGAAACCTCCCTCATTTCTACGTTTACTTAATGGCAACTCTTATAATTCAATTGGAAAGAAAAACGTCAAGAGTGCCTCGGTATCCCGCGCAACAAAAACGCTGGCAGCCTCTTCTTCGGGACCGACCCCATATCCATATGCCGCCGCGATAAAATCCACACCCGCCTGTTGCGCCCCCTCCCGATCATATTTTGTGTCTCCAATCAATACCGCATCCTGTTTTGAAATTTCACCGAGCTGTTCAAGTACCCGGTCGATGATCTGCGCTTTGGTCGCCGAATCCATCTCATCGCTCCTGCTTCCCACGCAGACATCCACCAAATCCGAAATCCCAAATCGGGAGAGCAGCAGCTTTGCCATTTTTTCCGGTTTGAGGGTCGCGACGCCAATTTTGATGTTCTCTTCCCGCAGGCGGCGAAGCAGTTCAGGCAGTCCATCATACGGTTTGGAACGATAAACACCGTCCTCCTCATAATCTACGCGGAAAAACTGGGTTGCCAGCTCCGCCTGTTGGGCATCCATCCCTGCAAATGTTTGGAATGAATAATAGATAGGAGGACCCATAAAATGCCGCAGAATTTCCTTCGGCGGAAGCGGCATCCCCATTTTTCGGAATGCAACCGCGATAGAATGAAAAATCCCCTCCGAGGTATCCACCAACGTGCCATCAAAGTCTAATAAAACCGCCCGATACTGCAAAATTACACCCCGCCTGCCCTTCAATTTTCCTGCTCCTGTAACAGTTGATCCTGTTCCTCCAGTGCAACTGCCTTATTGATCGCGTTGATATAGGAACGAATACTCGCCTCAACAATATCGGAAGAAAGCCCGCGTCCGACCACCTGATGTCCATTACAGGTGATCTTACACACCGCCTCGCCGAGCGCGTCCTCCCCTTCAGTGACCGCCTGCATGGTCCAGTTTTCCAGCTTGGCCTGCATCTTGACAATCCGGTCGATCGCCTTAAACGAAGCGTCGATCGGTCCTTCTCCGCGTGCGACATGCTCATACTCCTGTCCATCACGCACAAGACGCACGACCGCTGTAGCCGAAATCATCGGGCCGCTGTTTATCACAAAACTCTTGAGAGAATAGGTCTCGCGGATCGCCAACGCACCTGCACCGATCAGGGCTTCCATGTCCTTGTCGGTAATCTCCTTTTTGCGCTCCGCAAGTCGTTTGAATCGCTCGAATGCGGCCACGATCGCCTCTTCCGACATGCTGTACCCCAGTTCCGCGATCCGGTCGGCAAATGCATGTTTTCCTGAGTGCTTACCAAGCACCACCCGCTGGTTGCGGTAGATGCCGATATCCTCCGGCTTCATAATCTCGTAAGTCTGCGGCGACATCAGCACCCCATGCTGGTGAATCCCGCTCTCGTGCGCAAACGCATTCACGCCGACGATCGGCTTGTTCGGTGCCAGACCCACACCGTTCATCGTTGTTAACAGCTTGCAGGTGCGGTAAATCTGCTTGGTGTCTATATTGGTCTCACACTGGTAGTAGTCCCGTCGGGTATGGAGCGCCATCACAATCTCCTCGAGCGCGACATTTCCAGCGCGCTCCCCGATCCCGTTAACAGTACATTCGACCTGATCTGCACCCGCGCGGATGCTGGCGAGGGTGTTTGCCACTCCCATACCGAGGTCATTGTGCACATGCACCGAAAATTTCACGCTGGGGTCACATAGATTGGATTTCAGATAGCTGACCAACTCATGTATTTCGGTTGGGGTAGCATAGCCGACTGTATCCGCAATATTGACGGTGGTTGCCCCCTCTTGAATCGCCCTGTTAAACAGCCGGAGCAGGAACGCCCGGTCACTGCGGGTGGCATCCTCTGCCGAAAATTCCACATCGTCGCAGAGGCTCTTGGCATAGGCGACACATTCGGCTGCTGTTTCAAACACCTGTTCCTCGGTCATATTCAGCTTATGTTCCATATGGATTTCACTAGTCGCAATAAACAGGTGCAGACGGGGATGCCTAGCCTTGCGGATTGCCTCCCAGGTGCGCTGAATATCCGCTTTTACACATCTCGAGATCGCTGTAACCGCTGCATTCTGTACTGCGGCTGCAATCGCCTTTGTCGCCCGGTAATCTTCATTTGAGGAAACCGGCAGGCCCGCCTCAATAATATCGACTCCCAGCCGGTCGAGCTGCTTGGCCATCTGCACCTTCTCGCTCTGGTTCATACTGTATCCGGGAGCCTGCTCCCCATCCCGAAGCGTGGTATCCAAAATCAGGACCTTTCTCATATTGATTTCCTCTTTCCTACAAAACCTTGAAAAACCTCCGGCCCGCGATGGAGACGGAGGTTTTCCCTGTAAGAACCTGTTTCGTATCCTCACTGACACTCCCCGCCGCGTACGTACGATGCCAGAAAGCCGCGTAACACTTTAAAGTCCATCAGCATACCGCTCAACCGAGCAGCGCTTTATGGTAAACCTTTTTGCCTTTGCGCAGGATGACATGTCCCTTCTCAAATGCCTCGGCAGAAACCGTCTGCATCACATCGGTCACCTTAACGTCATCTACCGAGACACCTCCCTGCTGCACCAGACGGCGCGCCTCCCCCTTGGAGGGAGCAAGTCCACATTTCACCAGCAGATCAAGCACTGCGATCTTTCCGTCGGTCAGGTCGCCGGAAGAAAGGGTGGTCGACGGCATATCTGCGCTGTGGGTGCCTGACGAGAAGATCGCTTTCGCAGCATCCAGCGCTTTATCCGCTTCCTGTTGCCCATGCACCATCTTGGTGACCTCGTAGGCAAGGATTTCTTTGGCCTTATTGAGCTGGCTGCCCTCCCACTGTTCCATTGCTTCGATCTCTTCGATCGGCAGATAGGTCAGTAGCTTCAGGCAGCGTATCACATCATCGTCCGCAACATTGCGCCAGTACTGGAAGAACGCATAGGGGGAGGTTTTCTCCGGATCAAGCCAGACCGCCCCATTCTCGGTCTTCCCCATCTTTTTCCCTTCTTTGGTGGTCAGAAGAGTGAAGGTCATGCCATAGACCTCCTCACCGGTCACCCGGCGGGTCAGGTCAATCCCGCCCAGAATATTTGCCCACTGGTCGTTCCCGCCCAGCTGCATCCTACAGCCATGGTTCCGGTAGAGATGCAGAAAATCATAGCTCTGCATAATCATATAGTTAAACTCAATAAACGAAAGGCCGCGCTCCAGCCGGGTTTTGAAACACTCATAAGTGAGCATCTGGTTGACCGAAAAATGGACGCCCACATCCCGCAGCAGCTCAATGTAGTTGAGTTTAAGCAGCCAGTCCCCATTGCGAAGCATCAACGCGCAGCCATCCGAGAAATCAAGGAACCGCTCCATCTGCCGTTTGAAACACTCGGCATTGTGGTTGATCTCCTCAACGGTGAGCATCTTACGCATATCGGTCTTGCCGGTGGGATCGCCGACCATCGTTGTTCCGGTGCCCAGCAGCGCAATCGGAAGATGTCCTGCCCGCTGTAGATGCCCCATCACCACCAACTGAAGAAAATGGCCGACATGCAGGCTGTCCGCTGTTGCGTCAAACCCGATGTAGAAAGTGACCCGCTCCTGATTAAGCAGCTTCTCGATTTCTTCCGGATGGGTCATCTGCGCGACAAGACCGCGTCGGGTTAATTCTTCAAATACTGTCATCAATCTTTCCCCTTGTTTTTCAATTTGCATTCTTGTATGAAAAAGCCGTTTGATTGTATCAGTATAGCACGCCCATTTCACAAATACAAGCCCCTCAGAGGGTTTAAAATCACCCGGGCAGCCTCTAGTTTCCTGCATCCCGCAGCATTTCTTCCGCATGCCGCAAAGCGATTTCACTGATCTTTTCCCCGCCGCTGATCCGCGCCAGTTCCCGTACGCGTTCCTCTCTGGACAGCGGCCGGATGGTAGTAAACGTGCGGTCCTCCCGCGCGGCCTTGGAGATAAAAAGATGGTTGCGCGCAAACGATGCCACCTGCGCGAGATGGGTAACCACGATCACCTGCCGGTTCTCCGCAACCTGCGCGAGCTTTTTGCCGATCTTCTGCGCAGCGCTCCCGGAAACACCAGTGTCCACCTCGTCAAAAATCAGTGTCTGGATGTTGTCCCGGTCAGCGAGTACGTTTTTGATCGAAAGCATGATCCGGGAAAGCTCACCTCCGGACGCGATCTTTGCCAGCGATTTGGCCTGCTCACCAACATTGGTGGCGATAAACAATTCCAGCTCGTCCGCACCGTCCAAAGACATCTCCTTGTGCTCCTGACACACCGAAAGCTGCACCGATGGCATGTCCAGAAAGATCAATTCTCCCTGTACCGCCTTCACAAACAGCTTCGCCGCTTTGGTGCGCGCCTGTGTGAGCCTTTCTGCCTGACTTCTGGCCTTTTCCTCGAGGCTGGAAAGCTGGGCGGACAGCTTTTCAATCCGTATATCCGAAGTTTCAATCTCCTCCAGCTCGGCTGCTGCGCGTGCACCAAACTCCAATATCTCCTCGATGCTTGACCCATACTTTTTTTTCAGGTTGTAGATCGTGTCCAGGCGCCGCTCGATCGCGTCAAGCTGGGAGGGGTCGCAGTCGAAATGGTCGATCAGATCCTGAATTTCCCCTGGAAATCCCTCAAGTTCGTAGGAGATGTCTGTCAGCCGTTCTGCAATCGGCTGGGCTGCTTCCATATAGTTTGCCGCCTGTGTCATATTTTCCGCCAGCTCGGAAAGCAGGCTGGTCAGGCTCGGGACTTCCTCCCCACCTTCCAGAATCGCAAGGCTACCGCCCAGCGCCTGTGTGACATGCAGGGAATTCTGAATCAGCTTGCGCTGTGCCCTCAGTTCTTCCTCCTCGCCCGGTTGGAGTTCCGCCGCTTCGATCTCGTTGACCTGATAGGAAAGCAGGTCAATCCGATGTGCTTTCTGCGCCTCGTCGGTGTTGACCGATGCAAGCTCCCGGCGCACCAGCATATAGTCCCGATATGCCGCCTGATACTCCCGCACCAGGCCATCCAGCTCCCCATAGCTGTCGATAAAACCGAGATGCTTTTGGGGGGAAAGAAGCTGCTGGTTGTCGTGCTGCCCATGGACATTGATGAGCAGCGCAGAAACCGAACGCAAAATCGCAGCTGTCGCGGGCCTGCCATCAATCTTACAGGAGGATTTTCCATCTGCGGAGATCTCCCTGTGAATCAGCACCGCGTTCTCTTCGACCGGATACCCCGCCTCGGCGAGCGCCTGTTCCGCTGCCGGAGAAAGCCCTGTAAACAACGCGGAAATTGTCGCGCGCGTCTCCCCGGTCCGGATCATCTCCTTGGAAACCCGCTCCCCCAGCACCGCATTGATTGCGCCGATCAGAATGGTCTTTCCCGCACCGGTCTCACCGGTAAACACGTTCAGGCCCGGCTGCAGACCGATCGACGCTTCGCTGATGACTGCGACATTCTTGATGTATAATTGAGAAAGCATCCCTTTGTTTCACCTCATTCGCCCTGAGAATCAGGCCCCGGCCTGGGCCATCATTTTGCGGAGCTGGGTCACCAGTTCCCGCGCGTTCTGTTCGTCCCGCATCACCATAAAGATGGTGTCATCCCCTGCAAGCGTCCCGACCACACCGCTCCAGTGCAGCGTGTCGAGCGCAGCACACGCTGCATTCGCCATACCGGTATAACATTTAATCACAAGCATGTTTCCTGCCGAATCAATTTCCCGCGCCGCCTCCGAAAAGATCAGTAGAAATTTGTCAGAAATTTCGCTTTTTGGGGAGCTGGTGTGCGCGGTATAATGGTATTTTCCGTCCGCAGTGAGCGTTTTGATCAATCGGAGTTCCTTGATGTCCCGCGAGATGGTTGCCTGTGTTACAGGAAATCCGCTCTCACTCAGAAGATTGAGCAGTTCGTCCTGCGTATCAATCGGACGAGAGCTGATAAGTTCCAATATCTTTGCGTGACGTCTTGCTTTCATGCCTATCCCCTCGATTTCAATTTTTGGCTCAATATATCTGTGAAATTTTTTTCCGGAAACTGGATAAATCGTGCCACCCTTTTCGCTCGCCTGATCCACACCTCTGCCTTCCCATCCAAAGATGCCGCCCGTTCCCCATCAATGTTCAGTGCCGCCCGGTCACTGCCGCTGCTGAACCGGCAGCAGATCCGCAGTTCTACATCGGGCGGAAACAGGATCGAACGGTCATTCAGAGAGTGCGGACAGATTGGTGTCATTAGGATAGTCGCAATCCCGGGAGCGACCACCGGCCCGCCAGCAGAGAGCGAATAAGCGGTTGAGCCAGTCGGTGTCGCAAAGATCAACCCATCCGCGCGGCAGGTGGCGATCACCCCTCCCTTACTCGAAATCACAAGGTCGAGCAGACGCGCCGTATCTCCTCTGGTAATCACCGCATCGTTCAGCGCATACAGGGTCGGGCCTTTCCCATCGACCTGCACTTCGAGCAACATCCGCTGCTGAATCGTATAATCCTCCTCCGCAAGCCTGCCCAGAAAATCGAGTTCATTCGGCTCGATCTGTGCGAGGTATCCAAGCCGCCCTGTGTTGATGCCGAGCAGAGGTTTATCATACCGCATCGCGTGCTTCGCCCCATGCAGAATTGTCCCATCCCCGCCGACTGTCAGAACAAGATCGCATTCCGCAAGAAGCGACTCCAGGCCCCCGGTTTGCAGGCCACCGAACCGTCCCTCATATTCCGTCAACGCCAGCGGCTGACAGCCACAAAGGATGAGCTGACGGATAATCTTGGGGACAAGTTCCGCTGTATTGTGTTTTGTAAGATTCGGCAGCAATAAAACCTTTTTCTGCATCATCTGTCCCCACTCTGCGGATGGTCGAGCTTTTCGTGCGACTGACGCACAACCCGTTCGATCTCCTCCGCGTTGACCTGATCCTCCCCACCTTTTTTCAGATACATCAGATATTCAATATTTCCCTCTGGGCCTTTCACCGGGGAGAAATCCAGTCCGCAGACCGCAAATCCATTTTCTCGTGCATATCCACAAGCGTTTTCCGCTACTTCCATATGGGTTTTGCTCTCACGCACTACCCCATTTTTCCCCACCTTTTCTCGCCCTGCTTCGAACTGCGGCTTGACAAGGCAGACCGCCTGCCCTGTTTCGGAGAGAAGGCGCCCCGCAACCGGGAGCACCAGTTTGAGTGAGATAAACGAAACATCAATACTCAGAAAATCTATCGGTTCCGGAACCTGCTCTTCGGTCACATATCGGATATTGGTACGCTCGAGGTTGACCACCCGTTCATCGGTTCGCAGTTTCCACGCAAGCTGACCATACCCCACATCCACCGCATAGACTTTCGCGGCACCATTTTGCAGCATACAGTCAGTAAACCCACCGGTTGAAGCGCCGATGTCCATGCAGCACTTTCCGTTCAGGCCGATCGGAAATACCTGCATCGCCTTTTCCAGCTTGAGACCACCCCGACTGACATAAGCCAATGTTTCTCCGCGCACCTCAATCGCAGCATCCTCCGGTAAGTCGGCTCCAGGTTTATCAGCCTTCTGGTTGTTCACATAGACCTGTCCCGCCATGATAACCGCTTTTGCCTTTTCTCTGCTCGGAAACAGTCCGCGCTCCACCAAAAGAACATCCAGCCTTTTTTTCATTCAGAATCGGCCCCCATTTTTCAGAAATAGAGCGCTGCAATCTGCTCTTCGAGTGTGTCTGAATCCAGGCCACACCGGTGCAGCGCAGATGCGACCGACATCTGGGGCAGAAACGGATTCTCCACCGCTTGGATGGTCATACGGCCGATATAGCCCGCATCCGAGAGCCGGGACAGAAAATGTTCCCCGATGCCGCCGCTGCGGATTCCCTCCTCCACAAAAAGGATGGTCCGGTATCTTTTCGCCAATGCGATACACGCTTCCGGAAGTGGTGCGATCCGGTGGAGCTTGAGCAGATCGACCGGTTTCCCCCGCTCTGCGAGACTCTGCGCCGCACGATAGACCTCCCCGAACTCCCGTCCGTAGGAAATTACCAGCGTCTCCCCCCCGTATTTCAGATGTAGCCATTCCGCGGGTTCTTCCGGCAGTTTGGGTGAAAACGTCGGTTCGCCGCCACGTGGATACCGCACTGCCACAAGCCCATCGGTTTCGTACAGTGCCTTTTGCATCGCATAGCGGAGATCGGCAAAGGTCGCCGGGGAATAAACTGTCGTTCCAGGGATTTGACTCAGGAATGCCGCATCAAACATTCCCTGATGGGTTTCCCCGTCATCGCCGACCAGCCCCGCGCGGTCTACCGCAAGCAGAACATGCTGCTGCTCAATCGCAGCATCGTGGATTAACTGGTCGAATCCCCGCTGCAAAAAGGTCGAGTAAACCGCAAATACCGGTAGCATCCCCCCTGCCGCCAGACCACAGGCAAAAGTGACCGCATGCTCCTCCGCAATCCCCACATCAAAAAACCGGTTTTTCGGCTCAAACTGCTTCGCAAAGCCATCCAGACCGGTTCCTCCCTGCATCGCTGCGGTGATTGCGCAAATCCGGTCATCCTCCTGTGCCAGCCGCACCAGTTCCTGCCCAAATACCGAAGAAAAATTTTCCGAAGAGGGCTTCAATTCTCCGCTCTCGTAATCAAATTTCCCGACGCCATGGAAGGTCGATGGATTTTTTTCCGCATAGGGGTAGCCTTTCCCCTTGATCGTATTGATATGGACCAGAACCGGCTTTTCCAGCGCTTTTGCACGACGGAAGGTCTGGACCAGGAGTGGGATGTCATGCCCGTCCACCGGACCGAGATAGTCAAAGCCAAAGTCCTCGAACATGTTGCTGTGATAGATGGTCTGGCGCAGCAGGGCCTTCGAATTATAGATCATATCGCGGGCCGTATTTCCGACCAGCGGGATTTTGAGCAGCGCCTGTTCCACCGTATCCTTGAGCTGGGCGTACCCTTGAGTGGTGCGTTTTTCCGCAAGATACCGCGCCAAACTGCCCACACTCTCGGAAATCGACATATGATTGTCATTGAGCACCACAATCAGGCGGTCCCCGCTTCGGCCCGCGTTGTTAAGCGCTTCATAGACCATCCCGCCGGTGAACGCACCATCTCCCACGACCGCAATCACATGGTGCCTGTCCCCTGTCAGGGTTTTTGCCTTCGCAAGTCCATACGCCGCAGAAACCGATGTACTTGCATGTCCCCCGATGAATGCGTCATACTCGCTTTCGCTCGGACGCGGGAATCCCGAAATGCCGCCTTCCTGGCGGATTTTCGAGAAATTCTTCAGCCGACCGGTCAGGAGCTTATGGGTATAGCTCTGATGGCCAACATCCCAGACAATCTGATCCTGCGGCAGGTCAAAAACAGTATGCAGAGCGACTGTAAGCTCCACCGCCCCCAAATTTGAGGCGAGATGCCCTCCTGTACTCGAAAGCGTACGGATCAGCCGCTGGCGAATCTCCCAACAGAGGTTTTTCTGCTGTTCTTCGTTTAGTTTCCGCAGGTCCTGCGGAAACTTTAAGGTATGCAACAGGTTAAAATTTGCCAAATCAAACACCTCTTTCGGCTCAAAAGACCGGCACGACCAGTGCAATCACAATTCCCAAAACCGCCCCACAGAGCACCTCCAGCGGTGTATGTCCAATAAACTCCTTCAGAGTTTTGGGTTGCTCGGCCGGACGGTCGGACTCTCCCCGTGTCAGCGCATCCAGTTCCTCCCGAAGCATCTGGAACACCTCTCGAAAGTCCACCGCCATCCTGTTCAACACCTTGGCCTGCTCGCCCGCCGCACGACGCACACCCATCGCATCATACATCACGATCCCCGCCAGCACGACAGCAAGTGCAAACTCCGGGGAAGTAAAACCCGTTTTGCGCGCCATCCCGACCGCTACCGAGCATACAAGGGACGAGTGGGAACTTGGCATCCCGCCGGAGCCGACCATCCGCTCCCAGCTGACCTTCCTGGACGGAAGGTAGGCCAGCAAAGTCTTGATAAACTGGGCGGCAAACCAAGAGAGGAACCCAATATTGATGATATAATTTCCCGTTAAACTTCTCAGAAAATCCATCCAAACGCCTCCTAGATTGTCCGTACCATCAGTGGTCCCGCGTCAGGACCAACTCTGCCAGCCAGAGCAGAAATCCATTATCCGGGAGCTGTTCCACACTCCGCATCGCTCTCTGAATCTGCTCCGCAGCTCGCTGACGCGCTCCATCTATCCCAAACAGGGTTACATAAGTGGTCTTTCTGTTTTCTCCGTCGCTCCCGACCGGCTTTCCCAGCTTTTCAGCATCGCCCACTACATCCAGGATGTCGTCTGTGATCTGGAATGCAAGTCCGTAAGCAGTGGCATAAGCTTCTGCGGCGCTGTGGATAGCCTGCGGCGCATTTCCGGCGATACAGCCGAGCGCTGCCGCCGCGCGCAGCAATGCACCTGTTTTCAGTGCATACAGGGTGTCCAGCAGTTCTGTGCTGATCTGCCTGCCTTCGCTTTCCAGGTCGATCACCTGCCCGCCGATCATCCCAGCGACGCCTGCTGCCTGCGAGAGAATCCGCACCGCTTCCAGCCGCGCAGATTCCGGCAGCTTTGCAGATGCTGCCGTTTCAAATGCCAACGTCAGCAGTCCATCCCCAGCGAGCAGAGCATTGGCCTCCCCGAATGCCTTGTGGCAGGAGGGCTTTCCGCGCCGGAAATCGTCGTTATCCATACAGGGAAGGTCGTCATGAATCAATGAATAAGCGTGTACCATCTCCACCGCACAGGCAAGAGACATTGCACCTTCTGGATCTGCATCCGACATCCGCCCAAATTCGAGAACCAAAGCAGCGCGCAGGCGTTTTCCAGCATCGAGCAGGCTGTATCGCATCGCCTGAAAGACTGCCTCCTGCGGGTCTCTTCCGCTGGTTTTCAGGCAGGCATACAACGCCTGATTCGTCCTCTGCGCGTCGTCTCTCAGCTGTTGTTCAAACCGGTTCATCCCCTGCCTCCTTTGGTGCTGTCAGTTTTTCCACCTTTAATCTGGCCGTCTCCAGCTTCCCGTTCGCAAAATCAATCAGCTTTACCGCTTCTCCGTAGAGCTTGATCGACTCATCTATCGAAATTTCACCGTTCATCCGCGCCAGAATCTCTTCCAGCCGTCCAACGGCTCCTTCCAGTGTTATGGATTTGCTCATTGTTTTTTCTCCTTTATCCCACTCACTGTCGAATAGACCTCACCGTCCGTCAGACGGGTGACCATCTGATTTCCCACCTGCACCTGCGCAACCGATAATACAGTCTTGCCCTCAACCGCTGTGAGACTGTACCCTCGTTCCAGCAGCTTCACCGGGCTGCGCGCTTCGAGCAGCTCTGCCAGATGCCGCAGGCCAGTTTCCGCATCGGACAGCTTCCGACAGGTGGATTTCCAAATCGCATCCTGTAAAAAAGACAACTTTTGTACATATTGGTTCAGGAGATGATCCGGGGCCAAAAGCCGGCTTTTGGCTGTATCTAAGCGGTGTTGAAAAAACGCGATCCTACCGACCATCAGCTCCTCACATTTCCGACCCAGCTCCAGCAGATAATATTGCAGATCGGGCAGATTGGGCGCGACCAATTCGGCAGCTGCGGAAGGAGTCGGCGCGCGCAGGTCCGCTGCAAAGTCGGCAATCGTGAAATCGGTTTCGTGCCCGACCGCCGAAACTACCGGTATCGCACTTGCAGCAATCGTACGCGCGAGCTGCTCATCGTTAAACGGCCACAGGTCTTCTATCGAGCCACCACCCCGCCCGACGATCATAACATCGCACGCATTCTTCCGATTGAGCAGACGGATTCCCTCAATAATCGTCTGAGCTGCACCGTTTCCCTGCACCTGTACCGGCACAAGCACCACCCTTGCCACCGGATACCGACGGGAAAGGATATTCAGCATGTCCTGAAGTGCAGCGGCCCCTTCGCTGGTCACAATTCCGATCCGCTCGGGATAAGGCGGCAACGGGCGTTTGCGCATCTGATCGAACAGGCCCTCCTGAGACAGCTTCTCCTTGAGCTGCTCGAATGCGAGATGGAGCGCGCCGATCCCGTCCGGCTGCATGTCTGTCACATAAAACTGGTAACTTCCATCCCGCTCATAGAGCGAGACCGATCCGCTGACCACAACTGCCATTCCATTTTCGGGGGAAAACGGAAGCTGCGCCGCATAACTGCGGAACATCACCCCTTTGATGGCAGCGTTGTCATCTTTCAGCGTAAAATACAGATGCCCTGACTTATAATGCCGGGTAAAATTAGAAATCTCCCCCCGCACCATCAGGCCATTAAGCAGATGGTCTGATTGCAGGATCGACTTGACATATTGGTTAAGTTGGGAGACGCTCACCACCATCGGCTGGTTCATTTTGGTGCACCGCCCGTCTGTGCGAGCATCGCCAAAATTGAGATTCCCGCTGCATTGTCAGAGGAGAACTGCGGCTCCGCAAAAAAACCGCCATATTTCCCCGTGATCCGCTCGCGAATGATCCGATTGGACATCACCCCGCCCGAATAGATCACCGGCAAGTTTCCCTCCGATTCCCGTATCTGTTCGGTCATGCGATCTACCACCGCAAGGATGCTTTCGATACAGAAGAGGGCGATATCGCATGCGGGTTCTCCAGCCTTTTGCATCCTTTCACACTGGTTCTGGATACCGGAAAGCGAACAATCGCGGCCCTTCATTGCTGGACGGATCCGGAATCTCCGCTCCGATTGCAGTGCCAACGCTTCCAACTGCCGGCCTGCCGGGAATGGCAAGCCGAGCATCCTGCCGACCCGATCGACCGCCTGTCCCGCTTTCAGATCGAGTGATTGCGCAGCCAGCTCCACCGAAAAAATCCACTGCGGATCAGGTTGTACCAGCAGGCATTCAGTCGTCCCACCCGATAGGTGGAATGCCGCGAATCTTTGACCCAGGAGACCAAGCTGTCCCGCGGAAAAAAGCGCAGCAGCAATGTGCCCTGCCTGGTGAGAAAACCTGGAAATCTGTATTCCGCAGACCGAAGCGATCGACTCGGCTACCAGCTCTCCCACCAGAAAACAAGGCATATAGGAGCCTTCCTGATCCCGCGGACGCACTGATACCCCCACACCGTCCAGCCGGACAGATTCCTGTGCCATCAATTCTCTGACCAGCGCGCCAAGCTGTTTCACATGTGCAAAAACCGCATCACTTTGGCGAAGTCCAAGCGTGCCCTGTTTTACTGGGAGCAGCTTTTTCTGCTGTATGACCTGACGTGTCTGACTGTTATAAAGGGCCACGGAACTGGTATAGTTGCTGGTATCCAGCCCAAGATAGTATGCCATCGCTTTACTCTTCGACTCCGGAAACGACGGCCTCCGCCGCATCAGAAAGTACCTGTCCGGCGTCCTGTTGCCCTGGAGTCAGCTCAGGAGACTCTTTCCCTTCCTCGCGCACATAAGCACCAAGCACCCCATTGACAAAGGAAAAGTCATCATCGTTTCCGTATCTTTTTGCCAGTTCCACCGCTTCGTTGATGGAAGCGCCTACTGGCACTGTGTCCTCGTGGTCAATCTCCCAAAGACTCATCCGAAGAATCGAAAGCGCAACCCGTGACATCCGGTTGAGCTTCCATTTTTTTGAATATTTTGCGATCGAGGCATCCAGCCACGGCATGTGATCGGAAACATCCTTCGCAAGATGATATGCATAATCATCCACCTCAATGTTGCGCCCAACCACCGCCTGTTCAATGATCTCGTCGATCGTCTCATCCTTAAACGAACGTTCAAAGATCAGGGTAAAGGCAATCTCACGGGATTCGCTGCGTTTCATATCGTTTCTCCTAACTCCTGCTTCCCAGCCAGGCAGTTTCAAATGCGGACTCTTTTCGGATTTCATTGCCAAAGGAGGTTCTTCCCACGATACAAGCCAGTGCATCTGTTTCCAACCTATAGCAATACACAATACAACGCCCTCCCTTGTGGAGGGCATCTAATCGTTTTATTCCTGCTCTGCTGAGGAAAAAAGCAGAGGCGGTTCATCGAAGATGATGCCGGCAATGTTGATGTTGACCCGTGAAACCGCGATCCCGGTCATATTCTGTACCGCTTCCTTTACCGTTGCCTGCACTTTTTCCGAGACTTCCGGAATATTGACGCCTGCTTTTACATTGACATGAATGTCAATAATTGCAAGATCGTCATTCAACTCGATTAAGATAGGGCGGGCCGACTGTTTTTTCAGCAGCCATCCTTTGATGTTGGAGGTAAACGAAGCTAACGAATCGATCCCCTCGATTTCAAGCGCCGCATAACGCGCAATAGTTGCGATAACTTCACGGGAAATCTTCAGATTTCCTGCTGTCTGATTGCTCTCATGATGGTTGTGCATATCCATCCTCCTTTTATTTCTCTGCTTAAAATAGAAGCTGCGATGATTACAGCCTAGCTTTGCAATCGTTCTGATATAACTGGCGTAGGGGCGGGAGCAGATTCTGCCTGCGCATCATCCTAGCTATCCTAGCTATACTGGCCATAACTATGGCATAATAACTGTTTTGCAGCTATTACCATAATCGCGGAGCGATATGGTATAATTGGCCATCGGGACGGGAGCAGGCTCTGCCTGCGCATCGTCCTGGCCATAACTCGGGTATAATAGCTGTTTTGCAGCTATTATACCACAAATCTGTTGAGATAACAACACCTTAAGCTGTATCGTTATGCGCGAAAAAACAGGATATTCTGAGAAACAAGAAATAAAGAGAAGTGAAACATCTATTTCCATCAGACTGAGCGCGAACTTCTCCACTTCAGGTTTTGAGGAGAAAAAAATCGCCGAAAGCTTTCCGGCCCTCGGCGAACTTCTGCAATCGTAAATAAACCTTTCACAAAGCCTTTCCGGCCCATTCAGAAACGTCTGACCTCATCCTCCCCATCCACACGGTTAACGGTTAACGATCAATACACATAAACCGAGATACCGATAAAGACCACCTGCAATACCACCATAATAGCGAACAAAGGCGCCATAAATTTATACCATTTATTCAGGGACACCCCCATCAAACCACATTCCAGAGAACAGGCAGTTGGCCAGAACATATCAGAAAACCCGTCTCCAAAGCAGTAACAGAGCACCGCCGTCTGCCGGCTGATCCCCACAATATCCGCCACGGGCGCCATAATGGGCATGGTGATGGTAGCCTGACTGGAAGAGCCTGTAATGAAAAAGTTGATGACATTCTGCAAAACCAGCATTCCTACTGCGGAAAAGACCCGATTGGAATAGCTCAACATGCGCGCAAGGCCATAGACGATCGTATCGGAAATCATGGCATTCTGCATCGTGAGCAAAATGCCCCGCGTAAAGCCGATCACCAGAATGGAAGGCACTACACTTTTGGTAGATGCTATAAAGCTCTGGCAGATCTGCGTCGCAGAGTATCCTCCTACCACACCAGTAATCACCATCATCATCAGAAACATGGCGGCAATCTCATCAATGTACCAACCCAGCTGGGTGGTACCATACAATAAAATGCCAATGGTCAAAAAGAACAATGCCAGACATAGTTTCTGCCGCAGGGTAAATACATCCTCTTCCCCATCCTTTGGAGCGGGAATCTGCACCTCATAAGGCTCACCATACAGGACAGATCTGGTTGGATCAGCCTTGACCCGACGTGCATACCGCATCACATACCAAATGGCCACCATCTGGAACACCACAAAGATGACTCCTCGATACCAAAGACCGGAATTGATTGGCACTTCCGCGATGCTCTGCGCAATCCCTACCGAGAAGGGATTGGTCAGCGCTGCGGCAAAACCGGTCGCGACTCCGACATAAACCATCGCTCCCCCCACCAGAGGATCATAGCCCAATGCAGTCATAATGCCGATAAACACCGGGACCAAACCATAGGTCTCCTCAAAGATACCCAAAGTCGCCCCCAGCAGGCCAAACAGAAGCATACACACTGGGATCAGAAGGTAGGTGCGACTGCCCAGACACCGCACCAACACCTGAATTGCTCGATTCAGCGTTCCGTTTTCAGTAAGAAGATAGACATAGGAATAGGCAAACACGATCAGGAACAGGATATTTGCCGCACTGACATAACCATGCTGAAGCGCCAAAAAAATATCAAAAAAACCGGGCCGAATCCCTTCCACATAGTGGAACGACTCTGGCAGTACCACCATCTTCCCGCTCATCTCGTCCAGTACCCGGTCGTATTCGCCGGCAGGGATCAGATAGGTCAATACAACAACTGACAGCAATATCATCGTCAGCAGGACATAGGTATGCGGCATTTTGATGCGTAACAGCTTATTTTTCAGATTATCCAAGCGGATACACTCCTTCGTCATAACCGGGGATCCTGTCAGAACCTATTCCTTTTCTTTAGCAGAGGGGGCTTTAAGCCCCCTCTTTTTACCGCCCAGAGGGCGGTAATTCACCCCCAAAAAAGCGGTTCTCAGGAAACGCGTTCCTCCACACCTAGCACTGATAGCCGCCTTCGACAATAGCGCTCAAAACGCTGCGGCTTGCAGTGCGTACGGCGGCGGGGTGCTGTCCCCGGCCCCGCGTTTTTTACTCTGGCCTAAAAAGCGCCGTTCCTGCGCCGGTTGGCCTTTGTACACCGCTACAGCGGCAGTGAAAAAACGGGTAAAACTTTGGACTTGTTTGCAAACAAAGGGATGGAAAGGTTTCACAGCTACTATAGTCAAAGCACTGCAAAATAACAGGTTACTTTGCAGTGACAGGTCTTTAAATGTGCAAAGAGCACACTTCCTTCTGTATGGAACCCGCATAAGGCCACTGGCAACAGCCTTATGCGGGGAAACCATGCAGTCCTCAGTTCCGCATTCTTTCAGAGAACCTACAACGCAGCCGATTTTTGGACGATCAAACCGCGGTACCCTCCAAAAATACCTGCTCCGGCTTTGCCTTGCAGGCGAAAGGATGCTCCGACCAGATTACAATATCGGCATCCAGCCCAGCTTTCAGCTGGCCTTTCCGGTCATCAATCCCCAGAACCTGAGCAGGATTGAGCGTAACTGCCTTCAGCCCCTCTATCTCATCCAGGCCATGACGTACAGCCAGTCCCGCATAAACAGACAGGAAATACAAGGGCGTCACATCATGATCGGCCGTAATGCACACCTTAATGCCTGCCTTATGCAGTATGCCGGCGGTTTCATAGGTTTTGTCCCAGGTCTCATGTTTGGAACGGGGAGTCATGCCGGGACCCACAATCACCGGATAGGAGAATTCTGCCAGATAATCTGCCACAGGAATCGCATCGGTCCCATGGACCAGCACCATGTCCAGATCATACTCTTGCGCCAGACGGACTGCAGTGCAGATATCGTCCGAACGATGGGCATGGACATGGATCGGCATTTTTTTATCCAGCATCAAAAGCATATGCTCCATGCCTCTGTCTGTTTTAAAATAGCTGCCCGATGCCTGGGCTTCCTCTTTGCTGTGACGATAGTCCAGCGCATCCTCCAGGCATTTGCGGAATTGCCATGCCACGCCCATACGGGAAGCAAAGCCGTGTTTGGCACACTTGGGGTTCTCCCCCAGGCTGCACTTCATAGCTGCATACCGGCGCACCAGCATCCTGTCCGCCACCGAACCAGCCAGCCGGATCACTGAAGATACGCCGCCCACTACGCCATCGCTGCCCGGGCACACGCAGGCACAGGTGACGCCGGAACGCACCGACTCCGCAACTGCCCGGTCAAAAGGATACAGGCCATCCAGCACTTCCAGCTCAGGGGTCAACGATCCGGAGTAATCGCAGCAGTCGTCCCCCACATCGCCCATTCCTTCCTCACTGATACAGATGTGGCTGTGGGCGTCAATCAGTCCGGGAGTTACGTATTTTCCGGACGCATCATAGCAGGTTTCTCCCTCCCGAGGGGAAATCGAAGGGGCAATCTCCACAATCTTTCCTTCTTCCATCCGAATGTCCCGTACTGCAAATCCATTCTCCTCAAAGAGAAGAACATTTCCTTTTTGAATCAGCATTTCAGATTCTCCTTTCTTCCGTGAGACGCTGCAAAAAGGATACGGGTATCCCATATCCTTTTTGCCCTCTATTTTTGATATGCGCGTGAAAAACTGCCCCGCATCCGAAACCGCCGCTCTGGCAGTCCTTTCGGGAAGGGCGAAACAGCTTTCGGGATCAACAATAGCCGATCGCTACCGCAAAAGTCAGGAATGCAAACTCCAGCACAACAAAGATCAGGAAAAGCGGGGTTGCAAACTTGTACCACTTGTTGAGGGGCACTCCCATCAATCCGCAGCAAAGTGCGCAGCCAGTGGGCCAGAAGAAATCTGCGAAGCCGTTGCCGAACTGATAAGCCATAACCGCGATCTGCTTGCTGAGGCCAACCAGTTCCGCAGTAGGCGCCATGATCGGCATGGTGATGGTTGCCTGGCTGGTAGAACCGTTGATGAAGAATTTAATCAGATTCTGCACAAT
Organism: Anaerotruncus sp. 1XD42-93; assembly: GCF_009917605.1. NCBI lineage: Bacteria > Bacillati > Bacillota > Clostridia > Eubacteriales > Oscillospiraceae > Anaerotruncus > Anaerotruncus sp. 1XD42-93. Next base: position 22,699 of record NZ_QZEG01000003.1, read on the forward strand.
CAGCATACCATAAGCAGCTATGTACTTGCTGCCGCCTTCCAGCAGGCTGACCAGACCGTAGACGATGGTATCGGTGATGCAGCCCTGTTTCATTAGAATGGTAATACCTCTGGTAAAACCGACCACCAGCATGGAGGATACCATCGATTTGGTAGATTCAATAAATGTTTTACAGATTTCAGTGGCGGAATAGCCGCTGATGATACCGGCTGCTACCATGGACATAAGGAACAGCGCAGAAATCTCATCCACATACCAGCCCAGCTCCAGTACCGCATACAGCAGAAATGCGATGGTGCCGAAGAAAAGCAGCAGGCACAGTTTCTGACGTCCAGTCATCTTGACTTCGTTCAGGTCTTCCAGATTCTTACGCTCCACCTGATCCATATCCAAGCCGTACAGAACCGACTTGGTGGGGTCGGCCTTGACCTTACGGGCATAGCGCATCAGATAGACAATGGTAACCGCCTCGAACACGAAAAATACCAGCCAGCGCATCCACATGCCAGAGTACAGGTCCACGCCGGCTACATCCTGTGCTACAGCCACGTTGTATGGGTTGGTAGTACCGGCGGCATAACCAATCGACACGCCCAGGAAGATGGTGGCTCCACCCACCAGCGAGTCGTAGCCCAATGCTAAAAAGATACCTACAAACACCGGGAACAGGCCATACACCTCTTCATAGATACCCATTGTGGAAGCTAGAATGCCCAGAATGAGCATCGTAATGGGAATCAGAATCTGCACCTGATTTCCCACCTTCTTTACCATTGTACCCAGCGCGGCGTCCATCGTGCCATTTTTGGTCAGCACATAGACAAAGCCATATGCGAAGATGATAAGGAACATGATATCGGCAGCTTCCACATATCCCTGCTCAAGAGCCAGGAACAGGTCAAAAAGCCCCGGGGCATCTGCCTCAATCGTCGTGTAGGAACCAGGTACAACAATCATTTTGCCCGACACCGGGTCCTCCACCCGCTGGTACTCGCCCGCAGGGATAAGATGGGTCAAAATGAGCATCAGGAACATGATTGAAATCAGAATGACATAGTTATGGGGCATCTTAAATTGAAAGCGTTTTTTCTTGGCAGTTTCCATACCTTCTCCTCATTTCTCTAAAGATTTTTTATGGTTACAGCGCGCTTCTTAACAAATTATACACATTCAAGTAGCTTGAATGTCAATGCAGAAACTGGTATAATGGAGAAAAACTTTTCGGTGAATCGCATGAATAAATTGTTTTCCATTCGTGAAATTGCACAACTTCTCAATGTCCCAGCTCCCACCCTTCGATTTTGGGAAGAAAAGGGGCTCTTTTCGGTGAAGAAAGGGGCCAACCGATACCGCCAATATACCGTTCGGGACCTGATGCGGATTGCCAACGTGATCTTTTTCAGAAATCTGGGCATTCCGGTTTCCAATGTACATGAGATGGAGGAGTGTACGCTTGAGCAGTACACCCGGCAGATAGAGGAGGTCCAGCTCCATCTGAAACAGAAAATCCGAAGTTATGGGCAGATGTACCGCCGCACCCAAAACCAGCTCCAGCATCTGGAAGCGGTTCAGCAGCTGATGCTGCTCGGTACCTCTGAGGAAGAAGTCCCCTTCGATGCGGTGGCTACTTTCGACTATTTCGAACAGGATAAGCTCATTCAGTACGTTCAGGACCCGTCCTGCTATGTGCGGTATTTCAATACAAAGGATATGTCTACCGAAGTCCGCAGCATCATCGTTTCCTCGTCATACAGTGGACAAAATCTGATTTGGAAAAAATGTCCTGGAACCCATTTTATCACCTTCCTGATCCGGGAAAAAGTGGACCGGGACTATGAAAGTGACGTAATCCAGACGCTGACCAAGCTCCAGACCCGCTATCAAACCGGCTGTCTGCTGGCCCGTTACCTGCTCACTGCGAAAGAGGGTGGTGAACGCATCGACTATCTGAAAGCCTATCTGGAAGTTGAGCCGCTTTCCGGTCAGCACTCTGAAAAAGAATAAGCCGTGTGCAACCTCCCGTCTGTATCCAGAGTGTATCTGTCGTCTGTGTATTTGATTTTCCAATGCTTCCGCTCTGAAACACAGAGAAAAAGCCCGCTTTTCAAGCGGGCTTTTTTGTGAACTGATTCTGGGACATCCCTAATTGATCTCGACGATCGAGATATTCTCCACGGGAATACTCGTTTCCTTGAGGATGATGTCCTTCATCTGTGCAACCTGCGCTGCTTCCAAACCGTCGGTCTTGACCACAACATCCACACCCTCGGTGTCATAATAGACCATGCAGTCATCGAACCCTTTCGCTTTAATCAGATTTTCGATCTTCCCTTCGGTTTCGATCGACTTTGCCACCTCGGTCGCTTTTAGGGCCATCTCCGCCTTCAGATCCGCGTCAATCTGGGCATCCTGCATCATATTTTTGAGCGTCTCGACCGATTCGTCCCTCGAGCGCTGGCGGGTGACCTTCGCCTCTGCAAAATAGGCTTCCCCGTCGCTATCAACCGATGGGTCCTTAGAATCTACCAGCTGTGCGTCCCCATAGTTTTTATCGCTTTCCTCAACAGCAGAAGTCGCTGTGAGCATGCCGTCTGCCTGCGCAAACTGGTAGTTGACATAGACCGCCAGTCCAAGCCCTACCACGAGCGATGCCAAGATAATCTGTTTTTTGCCAATAATCATATTCATACGGGGTTCCTCCTCACTTTATTAACTGATTTTTGTCACGCATACTTTATTGTAAGGGATGCCGAGCGCAGTAGTAACCGCCTGTGTCACCCGCTCCTGCACAACAACGCTCTTCGCGCCCTCGCAGACCACCACCACCCCCTGAATCGCTGGCTGCTTCCATGTTTTCAGCAGCGCTTCTTTTTTTCCGCTGCCCGCATCCATTACGATATACTTTTGTTCGGTGTTCTGCTGCTGTGTCTGTTTTTTCATCTCATCCCCCTCGTAGCTGTTGGTTTCGTTGGAATTCTGTGACTCTTCGATCGCATAGATATATTCCACACCATTGGCAGCGGTAATCATCACCTCGCATCTTCCCACCCCCTCGATCTTTCCGATCAGCCTGGTCAACCGATCCTCCAACTGCCCTATGTAAACCTGTGTGTCCAGCTCTCCGCCTGACTGCATCGGCTCAGACTGCTTTTTAGGGAGTACGGAAGAAAGCAGGATCATCAGCATCCCCGCTATCCCGAGGAAAAGAACGGCCTGATGTTTTCTTCCTCTGAAAAATGCGGTAACTTTTTTCTGCAAGACTGCAGACTTGCTGTTCCCATCCATGCGGTCACTCCTTTTTATATCCTATGAGCACGTTTACCCCCAAACGGTCGAGCAGGGCCTCCCGAATCTCCTGATGGCGCGGAAACCAGCTTTCATCCAGTTCCACTTCGCACTCACTAATAGATATGCCGCCTTCCCCGTCCTCATGTACATTTATGTAAATTTTCCGATATTCGACCCCCATATCTTCCAGAAGATCCGCTGCTGCCAGCCGCACGCTTTCGGATATGGCATCCTTCTGCTGTTCCTCTACCATCAGCCGCAGACGGTCCGCACGCCGGTCCGCCTCCTGCTGAAATTCCTCCTGTGTGGTAATGTCGAGGGTCAGCGGCACGAGCGCAACCGGTGAAAGCAGGCATACCAGAAAAAAGACACTCGATGTAATCCCAAACACCCGCTGCATACTCGATTTTGGCAGGATCATCTGTGTCAGCCCGCAGGCGACCGCAGCAGCGCAGATGCCAAAGGCCCATTGCCGAATCTCCTCCATATCAGTTTATACCCCCATCGACGTCATTAGAACCAGCGAGGTTGAGATAATCACCAGAAGCGTAAAACAGAGGATCACCGCAACCAGTACGCCCAGTGTTGCGGAAGAGCTTTTCAGAATTTCCGCAATCGGCTTAATCCCCAGCATCTCACTGACCGCGGATGTCAGGTTGACCGCCAGATACCAGGCCGTTGTCTGTAGAAAAACCGGCAGGAAAGTCAGCAGGGCGATCAGGATTCCAAAGGCCCCTACCGTCGTCCGCAGCAGACGCATATACCCCTGTGTCATTGCGAACGCATCCGAAAGTGCGCCTCCAATCACTGGAACGAAACTTCCGATCAGGAACTTGGCCGTCTTGGAAACCACCGTATCGCTCCCGGATGCAACCATTGTCTGGAGTGAAAGCAGCCCAACAAACAGGGTCAGCAGAAGCCCCAACGCCCAGCTCACGGTTGATTTGATGACGCGGGAAACCGCAGCAACGTCCAACCCCGGCGCAAGGCTCCCGGTGATGCAAAACGCCAAATAGATTCCCATGAGCGGAACCAACGTTCCGGAAACGATCTGTGAAACAATCTGGCAGGCCATAAAAAGGAATGCCGTATAGGTGGTCGCAGTCACCGGCTGTCCGCTCACCGTCACGACCGAGGAAAACACTGGGATAAACGATAGAAGGAAGGTCGAACAGTCCTCGATCGCACGAGCGGTCGTTGTGATGCAGTCGATGATCGGGGATGCAATCGCCGCCGCAATGCAGACCACCGAAACTGCCGTAAACACCGTGTTCAGCGTTCCATCCCACAGGGAAATTCTGAGGCAGTCGAGCAGAGAGCAGAGCAGGATGATTCCCAGCACCGAGCCAAAGACGGTCAGCGGCATCCGTACCCGCTCCCGCACAGCCCCCCATATCTCCTTGAAAAAATCGGATGGCGAGAGCGTAAGCAGCTTTCTATAATCCACTGCCTCGATCCCTACCCTTTCCAGCAGGCTCTTCGCCTGTTCCGGTGCATGGTCCAGCAGCTCATCCGCACCCGATGCTTCCATCTGCTGCCGGTAAACCTCATCCTCCTGTTCGGGGGCTTGCTGTGCGGAAAGTGTAATCCCACAAAAGCAGACCAGAACCATCGAGAGCAGCAGACAAAAAAACGTGCGTTTCATTCTACCCCTCCCTATCCGATCAGACTATTGACGATCGAGAGCACCTGTTCGAACAGCGGCAGGCTGACCAGCAGTACCGATATCTTTCCTGCTGTCTCCACCTTCGATGCAATCGCCGTTTCCCCCAGGTCGCGGCATCCGTCACAGGCGATCTGGGTCACAAAGCAAAGCCCCAGTGACTTGAACAGAATCTGCACATACTCTGCCTGCGCCCCGCTCGCTTCCAACAGGCCCCCGATCCGTTCAAAGAGCGGAGACGCGGAGCTGATCAGCATGGAGATGATGAGGATTCCCGACGCAAGTGAGAGCATCAGGGAATATTCCGGATTCTTTTGACGCAGCAGCACCGACAGTGAGACCGCCACAACCGCCAAGCCGGTGATTTTCAGCATATCCATCAGTACAGCCCGAATACGTTTTTGACCGTCTCGAACAGGGTATTGATCTGCACAATCACCATCATCAGTACAACGATCAGCCCCGCCAACGTGGTCATCATCGCCTGCTCCTCCCGTCCCGACCGGATCAGCACCTGGTTGAGCACCGCTACAATAATCCCGATCGCTGCGATTTTAAAGATCAGATCTACATCCATCCTGTCCGCCTCCCTAAATCAGAATGATCACGAGGAATGCCCCGGAAAGCAGGCCCATCGTTCGGTAGAGCCTTGCATATCCCTGGCAGCGGACGCGTGCCCCGTCCAGCTGGAGCTGGAGCCGTGACCGGATATTCCGAATCTGGGAGAGCTGGGTTTCGAGATCAAACTGTCCAAGGGTGTCCGAAAGCTCCGCCAGGATGCCTGCGTCCTCTCCGGAAAGACTTCCCGGTTGGTGTGTCACCGCCTGTTTCCAAGCTTCCGGAAATGGGACGCCCTGCCTGCAAAGAGAGGAACAGAGCGGCAGATATGCCGCATCTGACAGGGAATCCCGCTGTTCCAGCCGTCCGGCAATCTCGTCCGGCGGAGAGAGGCTATAGGAAAGCTCCCCTTCAAATGCATCCAGCATGGTCACCGCTGTTTCCAGCTGTTCCACCCGGCGCGAAAGTTCACGCGCCAGCGCCATCCCGATCGATGTGGTGCAGAACAGGATCAAAACCATCCCGCCTGCTTTCAACAGAGTCTGCATCATCTTTCCATCCTCCTGACTTCCCGAATATGACAAGGTTTGTCCGCCCCTTCCAGCAGAACCGCCTGCCGGAACGCACCTGTGTGTGCAAGCCGCCGATAGTTCGGCTTACGAAACAGTTCCTCAAAACTTCCCGCGTGGATCGAAGTCACCACTGATACGCCGCTGTTCACCGCCTCCGCAACCGCAAGCACTTCATCTGCGGCAGATACTTCATCGCAGATAATCACTTGCGGAGAGAGATACCGGATCGCTGTCCGCATCCCTTCCGCCTTTGGATAGCCTGAAAGCAGGTCACAGCAGGGTCCAAGCCGGTTGCCAACCTCCCCACCCGATGCGCCGCCAATCTCACCGCTTTCGTCCACCACGCAGACTTTGACATATCTGCCAGTTTCCCCTTCGGAAAGCTGCCGGGCGAGGTCCCGCAGTAAGGTTGTTTTACCGCTGGCCGGTGCCCCGACCAGCAAAATCCCGCCAAATGGATCGGCAAGTCCCTTTTTTATAATTGGATCGGCCGCACCAAAGATTTCCCGCGCTACCCTCAGGTTGATAGAGGTGACATCCCGGACCGCTGTCAGTTTTCCTTCCTCGACCACCGCAGTTGCCGCAACGCCCGCACGATGCCCGCCCTTCACCGAGATGTATCCGGACGCCATCTCCCGCTGATGGCTATGTACCGCCCAGCCGCACAGGCTAACCAAGCAGTCCTGAAGATCCTGCCTGCGTATTCGAAAGCCATCCGCCGGAGGCTGTGAAAACACCCCTCCCCGCTCGTCCACAAACAGAGGGTGTGCTGATGCAGTCAATCCCAGCGGTTGGCCGACCCGCAGGCGAATTTCACTCACCGTCCCGCCGATCCCCGATGGAATCCGTTCCAATACCTGACGTACCCGCTCTCCAAGCATCCCTGCCGCATGTCCAAAACGCTCGTCCTGTTTCATTTCGATCACGTCCTTTTTTTCTCTGTTCTCAGTCTATTGGCACGTCCAGCTTTTTAGAACCGAAAATCCTGCTATCAAAAATACAGAAGGGACACTTTCCATAAAGAAGCATCTCTTCTGCATGTTAGGAATGGCACTTATCCTGCTCCGCCTGGTTCTGAAAGTTATAAATCAGCCGGTCCTTTTCCCCGAACCTTAAAAAAGACCCCTCTGCGAAAAATTCCGCAGAGAGGCTCTGTTATCCTGCCTGTGTGAGACGTTCTACCGCCTCCTGCTCGCTCCCGACAAAAAATACATCTTTGCCGTTGTTGCTTTCATAGATGAAATCCTTGAGCGGCTTGCTGGTGTACCCGGAAAAATCCCCGATGATCGCCAGTTTCGCATGGTAGTTGATAAATTTTTGCAGGATTTCCCCTGCAATCCCACTGCTTAACCGGAAAAAATCCTCCTCGACCGCCGGTTTCGGAACTGCGATCCGGCTGCATCCAGTCTCATACCGGACCGACATAATCAGGTCAACCGCCGATTGTGCATCTGACAGTAGAATCTTGTCAGACCCCATTACGACTACTGCACTTTCCCCAAGCTCTTTTCGCTCGATTCGCACAATTTTTCACCTCCTTTCATTTAAGACCATCATACTGCCATATTAAAAACAAACCGGCGGAAAATGCTCGCCGGTTTGTTTTTAATTGTGTCTGCTCTGGTTGTGTGCAAAAAATATCGGTTTACAGCCCCCGCGTCACAGGATCACAGCGAAAATATTCTTCTTTCTGCTGGCTGTCCTGATAAGTTTACAGATCTTTTTACAATCCCTCATCCCGTCCGCAGCATCAGAAACTGGATTCCGCCAATCAGCAGCAGATGCGCCGGATAGAACCAATAAAAGAGCCATCTGCGCCATCCGCCCGACGGGCCGCGCTCGCCGTTATAGCGACTGAGCAGAAACAGCGCAAGGAACATACCGCTATCCGAAAGGTAGTACAGGAAGGTTTCCAAATTCAGGCTGAACTCCCCCAAATAGATCAGCGACTGGAATGGGCTTGTCCAAATACGGAGCACACCCACGCCCAGGAGGGTTATCAGCGCGTAGCCAACTGCCTGATTGCGGAAATCGCCTCGATAGAAATCGAACACAAGGATGATGATAATACCATAGATCGCCCAATCCCCCAGCATCCCCAGTGTGAACAGCAGCAGAATCAGCAGTAATTTCAACACAGAATTCTTCACATGATGGCGTACAGTGACCGCAAGGACGCCCAACAGGATGGTATAAATAACATTGAGCCGCAAGGGGTTGAGGCTCCCGACATCGCCGCCTGCATGGAAAAGCAGAAAGGGAAAATAGCTGATTCCTGCGAAAATCACTAGACGCAGGATGTATCGTTTCAGATCACGGGTATGGTGGTATCCCTCAACGGCAAAATAAAACATGGTTGGCCCGGTGATCCGCCCGATGAAATGCATCGCAACCGCCAGAAACGTCCCATCCGGAACAAACGAGAAAGCAAGATGGTCGATCACCATTGCCACAATCGCGATCAGTTTCAGCTGCCATGCGTTCAGCCCGACCCGCTGTCCATCTGTTTGATATTGCTCCATAATTCCCCTCTTTTCGCAGTTGACTGCTGTCTAGTATATTCCATTCCCTTCCGGCAATCAAGCGGCAAATTGTGAATATTCCAGTCAGGATAGCCTCTGTCCGCTCTTTTTCAGCAGCATTTCATGCATCCACACCATCACCGCCAGAGAAAGAATCAGATAAACCGGAAACCATGCCACATTGATGTGGTTGGCAATCAGTCCAAAAAGCGGCGGCATTACGCAGGTTCCAATATATGCGCTCGCCATTTGCACGCCGATCACCGCCTGTGAACGATCGGCTCCGAAATGAGCTGGTGTAGAATGGATGATACAGGGAAAAACCGGTGCACAGCCCAGGCCAATCAAAATCAGGCCTACCAAGGTGAAAAATTCCCCCAGCGGGAGCAACAGAGCGATGATTCCGACAGCGATCACTCCCTGTCCCAGACGAATTATCTGCGGATCATCCATCCTGATTGTCAGGAAGCCGCTGAACGCCCGGCCAACAGTAATCCCTATAAAGAACAGGCTGGCAAAACCCGCTGCCTGTTCTGTGGAAAATCCCGCATGCAATGCCAGATAACTGCTCGCCCAGAGTGAAGTGGTCTGTTCTACCGCGCTGTAGCAGAAAAAAGCAATCATCACCTCTTTCGCGCCAGGGATTCTGAAAATCTCCCGCAGGGTGAGCGGCTTGTCGGGGGCTTCCCCTGCGCCTGCATCGGTCCTCTGCCCTTTCCAAAGCGGCAGGCTGACCAGCAGAATCGCAGTCAGAACGACCTGAAGTACTGCTATGCTTCGATATCCAGCAGGCCAGCCCTGCCCGCCAGTCAGGGCGTATCCCATGATATACGGCCCGATCGATGCCCCGATCCCCCACATACAGTGCAGCCAGCTCATATGGCGGCTCGCATAGTGCAGGGCAACATAGTTGTTGAGGGAAGCGTCCACACTTCCCGCTCCGACCCCATAGGGTATTGCCCAAAAGCAGAGCATCCAGAACGATCGGCTGACCGAAAATCCGAAGAGTGCAGCCGCAGTGAGCGCCACACTGAACGCTGTGACCTTTCCAGTACCAAGACTGCGGGAAAGGCGGTCGCTTTGCAGGCTGGACACAACGGTGCCAAGCGCAATAATCATTGAGATCACACCCGCATAAGAGATTGGCACGTCAAAGCCGGCATACATCGACGGCCATGCCGAACCCAGCAGGGCATCCGGCAGGCCAAGACTGATAAAAGACAGATAGATCACCACTAAAAGCAGATGTATCATACTTGCATTCCTCCTCGCTGTTTGCTATCATTATATCAGCAAAATTTGCGGACAGATAGAACAAAACAGCCGGTTTTATAGGAGAAAACCGCCAAACAGGAGGATCACATGGCATTGACAGCATGTAATATCAGAACCAGCCCACAGGGCAGAGAGTTAAAACTGCATGGGACTGCTCTGTTTCCGGTAGCCTGCTATTATGACGACCTGACAACCGAATCGGTCCCATGGCATTGGCACGATGAACTGGAGGCGCTCATTGTTGTTGAGGGAACGGCGGCTGTGACAGCAGGTACAGAGAGTTTTACAGTCCGGCAGGGGGAAGGCTTTTTCTGCAATACCGGGGTGCTGCACGCGGCGTGGAATGCCGGGCACGCCAGTTGTCTGCTGCATTCGGTGGTGTTTCATCCCCGGCTGGTCGGCGGCAGCATCGACAGCGTCTTCTGGCAGGACTATCTTCAGCCTTTGCTGGAAAATCTATCCTGCAAGAGTGTCCTGCTTGACGGCTCTGCGCAGTGGCATCGAAACGGGGTCATCTCTATTGAAAACGCATGGAAGTTTTGTATGGAGGAACCGTCCGGATACGAGTTCTCAGTCCGTACCGCACTGTCTGAACTGGTTTTTCTGCTCTCCAGCAACCGCCCGACAGTGTCCGTCCCTCCTTCCGAGCGGTCTCTGCGGGAGGCCGAACGAATCAAGACTATGCTTCAGTTTATACAGGAACATTATCCCGAAGAGCTGGACACAGCACAAATCGCAGCCAGCGCCCGGGTAAGCGTGAGTGAGTGCCTGCGTTGCTTCCGTAACACCATTGGTGTCCCACCAATCCAATATCTCAAACAGTTCCGCATCCAGAAAGCGGCCGAGCTGCTCGCAACGACCGACTGGAAAATCGCGGAGATCGCCACACAATGCGGATTTCAGGATATGAGCTATTTTGCCCGAACCTTCCGTGAGCTGAAAGGCTCTGCGCCGACCGAATATCGTAACCGGGCCAGACTAGCCAACAGCCGCAGAGGATAACTCCCCTGCGGCTCCTGTTCGTTTCAAGGCTCCTTTTTCTTATCTGCGTGACCACTGTACCCCCTGCGGAGTATCTTTCAAAAGAATCCCCATCTCGTTAAGCTGGTCACGGATGCGGTCGGCCTCTGCAAAATTCTTTGCCTTGCGTGCCGCCTGCCGTTGCTCGATCAGGGCTTCTACTTCACTGTCCAGATCGTCCGACCCGCGTTGATAGAGCAGCCCAAGCACCCCGCACAGCTCGTCAAATTTGGAAATCGCGCAGGAGACCGCCTGTTTGGAGCGCGGTTCTGTCAGGAACGAATTGATGTCCCGCGCCATCTCGAACAGTGCAGCGATCCCGTCGGCGGTATTGAGGTCGTCGTCCATCGCCTCAATAAACTGGGCAATCCGGCGTTCGAGCTGCTCCTGAAAGGCGCCCTCCCCTTCTGTGGGCCCATCCAACGCATTTTTCAGCGCAAAGTCCAGATTGTTCCGGCAGTTGTGCAGCCGCTCAAGCGCGGATTTACACTGTTCGATCACTTCCAGACTGTAGTTGATCGGGCTGCGATAATGCGCCTGAAGCATCATGAATTTGATCGGCTCATAACCGAATTTGTTCGCAACCTCCCGGGTGGTGAAAAAGTTTCCGAGGGATTTGCTCATCTTCCGGTTGTCAACATTGATATAGCCGTTGTGCATCCAGTAATGGACATACTCAACCCCGGTGCAGCACTCGCTTTGAGCAATCTCGTTTTCATGATGTGGGAAGATCAGGTCCTGACCGCCGCAGTGGATGTCGATGGTCTCCCCGAGATGTTTTCGGATCATGGCGCTGCACTCGATATGCCAGCCCGGACGACCCTCCCCCCACGGGGAGGCCCAGCTCGGCTCGCCCGGCTTTGCGGCTTTCCAAAGGACAAAATCGAGCGGGTCCTCCTTGGCTTCGCTGACATCGATCCGCGCGCCCGATTCCAGTTCTTCCAGCGGCTGGTGGGACAGCTTCCCATATCCGGAGAACCGGCGGGAACGGAAATAAACGCTTCCCTCGTGCGCATAGGCATAACCCTTCTCCTCAAGGATGCGCACCATCTCGATGATGGTGTCGATGTTTTCGGTCGCGCGGGGATGGATATTCGCGGGGCGGATCCCCAGCCCTTCCGTGTCGGTCAGATATTCCCCAATATACCGCTCCGCAACCTCCTTAACGGTGATCCCTTCTTCGTTGGCTTTGTTGATGAGCTTGTCGTCGATGTCGGTGAAGTTCTGGACAAAAGTCACGTCATAGCCGCGATATTCAAGGTACCGGCGCAGGGTATCAAACACGCAAATCGGGCGGGCGTTGCCAATATGGATAAAGTTATAGACGGTCGGGCCGCAGGCGTACATTTTGACCTTGCCCGGCTCGATAGGGACGAACTCCTCTTTCTGTCTGGTGAGGGTGTTGTAAATTTTCATGCAGATTGCTCCTTTATTTTGTAAAATAGGTTACAGCTTGTGCGGGATTGGTTGTAGAAGACTGCAAAAATTCTCCGATTTAGAATAGCCTCGGATGCGGTAAGTTCAATAGCAAACAGCCTCTAAGCCGGCTCGCGGGCAGACTGGGAAAAAGGCCCCGATCCGGATGGTTCCTGCGTCTTTTCCAGCTCGCGCAGACGCTTTTCCATCCGACTGATCTGGATATTCAGCTTACAGATTTCCTGCGCAACCGGGTCCGGGATATGCACATGATCAAGCTGCCCGGTCGGCCTGCGGCCACCGATCCGCACCACCCGCGCAGGCACGCCGACCGCTGTAGCCTGTGGCGGGAGAGACTCAAGTACCACTGCGTTGGACGCGACCTTTGCGCCGTCACCTACCTTGAACGGTCCGAGGATTTTGGCACCGCTGCCGACGGTAACATTTTTTCCCAATGTCGGATGCCGTTTTCCCTTCTCCTTGCCGGTTCCGCCGAGCGTAACCCCCTGATAGATTGTACAGCCATCACCGACCTCGGCAGTCTCTCCGATCACCACGCCCGAACCGTGGTCAATCAGCACACCTCTGCCTATCTTTGCGCCGGGATGGATCTCAATGCCAGTCAGAAATCGGGCGAACTGGCTAATCATCCGCGCGGAGAGATAGCATTCATGCTGATAAAGCCAGTGCGCCGGTCGATGCAGCATGATCGCATGCAGGCCGCTCGAAATCAGCAGTGTTTCCAGGCTGCTGCGGGCGGCTGGATCGCGCTCCTTGACTGCGGCAATATCCTTTTTAAGCGATTGAAACATCAAACAGACCTCCTGTTTTCGTCTGTGGAACACGGCACAAAAAAGCCTTCGTCCGGCATTGATCCAGACGAAGGCGGTTAGGTTTCCGCGGTTCCACTCCGATTTATTACTCAGGGCCTGCTTCCGGCCTTTTCAGACGCAGATTCAGCCCTTTACCCTTAACGCGGGAAACGTGCCGCCATACTTGGGGAATCCCGTTGGGACGGCCTGCTCGCGGGTGCATTTCGCCGCAATCCCGCCGGACACGCTTTCAGCCGGTGACGCGTCCTCTCTGCTGCGGAAATCCTGCGGGTACTTCTCCCGTTCTATGCATTTGTTCCATCTAAGTCTATGCACAGGATACCATATTTGTGCCCCGGATGCAAGCATTTATTTCAGATCGGAAAGCAGGTCCCGGTTCTTCCAGACATAATTCCATCCTGAAAATACCGTCAGAATGACCACGATCAGCTGTAAAACAACATCCCCAAAAAAGAATGCCGGTGAATAGGAAGCGGGCGAGGGCGGCAGCAGATCAAAAACCACCCACATCGAAAGGAGCGCGTAGAGCACCCAGACAATCTGCATGACTGTTTTGAGCTTGCCGTACCGATCGGCAGCGATCACCCTGCCCTGTTCGGCAGCGATCAGCCGTACCGAAGTGACCAGAAACTCCCGCGCAAGGATGATGAACGTCCCGAGCGTCGAGGCGCGCCCGGTTTCCAGAAAACAGATCAATGCGGAAAAGACCAGCAGCTTGTCGGCAAGCGGGTCCATCAGCTTGCCAAAGTTGGTAACCAGCCCGTCCCGCCGGGCAATATGGCCGTCCAGATAGTCGGTAAACGACGCCGCCCCAAAAATTGCGGCAGCGATCAGATATCGGTGGGGAATCCCATCACAAAGCATAAAAATCAGGAAAAAAGGGATCAGCGCCATGCGCATCACTGTGAGCCTGTTCGGCAGATTCATGCTTCCACCTCCAGCATCCTGCCCAGCAGGTCATATTCCTCGGTCCCGGTGATCTCCACAGCAACGTAACTGCCGGACGGGCAGTCTGCCGGGCCGGTGAAAAATACCTTTGTGTCGATGTCGGGCGCATCCATATAGCTGCGGCCGTACCACAGCCCGTCCCGGGCACGCCCCTCGACCAGTACAGTCAACCGCCTGCCGATCTGTGAAGCGTTAAACGCCTCAAGCACCCGATATTGCTCCTCCATCACAACCTCTGCGCGGTGGCGCTTTTTCTCCTCGTCGATCTGCCCGTCCATCTCGGCTGCGGGAGTATCCTCCTCCGCCGAATAGGGGAAACAGCCGAGCCGCTCGAACTTTACCTCGCGGATGAAGGTGCAAAGCTCGGAAAAATCTACCTCGCTTTCGGTCGGGAATCCAGTAATCAGGGTGGTGCGCAGGACTACCCCAGGCACCCGTTCCCGGATTTTCCGCATCAGCGCGGTGAGCGAACCCGCATCCCCGCGGCGGTTCATCAGCTTGAGCAGCCGCCCGCTGACATGCTGGATCGGTATGTCCATATATTTGACGATTTTTTCCTCCCGCGCCATCACCTCGAGCAGCTGGTCGGTGATCCGATCGGGATAGCAGTAGAGGATGCGGACCCAGCGGATTCCGTCGACCCTGCAAAGCTGCTCAAGCAGTTCCGGCAGAGCGGGCCTGCCATAGAGGTCCTCGCCATAACGGGTGGTATCCTGCGCGACAACGTTCAGTTCGGTGACTCCGGCATCCGCGAGACGTTTCGCCTCTTCGACCACTTTCTCAACCGGACGCGAGCGGAATCCGCCGCGGATCAGAGGGATTGCACAATAAGAGCAGCGGTTGTCGCACCCGTCCGCAACCTTGAGATAGGCAAAATACGGGGCGTTCGCAAGGATACGCGGCCCCTCAAGCGGCAAGGCATACTTATCCCCAAACGCGACCGTCTTTTTGCCGTCGAGCGCATCGCGGATCGCCTGCAAAATCTCTTTGTTTTTGCCGATCCCGAGCACCACATCCGCCTCGGGGATCTCGACCGAGACCTCCTCACGATACCGTTCAGCGAGACAGCCGGTCACCACAACCGCCTTAACCTGCCCTTCTTCCTTCATCTGGCAGAACTCCAGAATCGTTTCGATACTTTCCCGTTTTGCCTCCTCGATAAACCCACAGGTGTTGATAATCACCACATCGCATTCGGACGCATCTGCGCTGATCTCGTAACCACCCTCGACGATCAGGGCGAGCAGAAGTTCCGCATCCACCTGATTTTTCGAGCATCCGAGCGACACCATTCCAATCTTGACTGCCATAGGCACCTTCACTTTCTCTTGATTCGATCAACCGGCAAGACCTTCTCGTTCCTGGCCGTTCTCCTCGACCGTCTGCCGGCTGAACATCGCTGTCACTGCATAGACAAACTCATAGTCCTCAAATACTTCTGGCTGAAAAAAGCAGGAAGTATCGTAAGAACGCACCTCATCCTTTGCTGTGCAGACCTGGAGGACCAGCGGAATTTCCTCTTCATAGCGCAGCTCCTGACATCCGCTCAGCCATGACGTAACCATCTGTGTCCCCGTACGGTCGGGCGGCGCATTCGACCGATGGGCGGTTGCGGAAAAGGCATCCTTCCCCTGAAGTGCGAACCGATGCCCCGCTCCAAGATCATCGAACGATATTGCAATCCGTCCGCCATCCTGCTGAAACGCCCTTACCCCGTCACTGACCTGTTCCCATCTCCTGTCCTGCAAGCGATAGAGGCACAGCCTGACCGACTGCAGGGACGCATCCGCCCGGAAATCGTAAATCTTCTCGTTGAGGTCCGCGCCTGCAAGCTGTAAAATTGCTGTTTCCTGCTCGGTCAGCTCCGCTGTTTGCAGGTACATCTTCTGCGTCTGCTGCGTTTTGCCGCAGCCGGCGCAGGCCAGTATCAACAGGCAGCATACCACTGCCATCCACCGCTTCATTCAGAGAGAACCTCCTTTTCCTGGAATCAATCATACTCACTTACGGTGAGCACACGGCGCACCTCTGCCGCTGGATACCCCATCCGCATCAACGCGGAGAACGCCCTCCGCCGAACCTTTTCGTCCTCATAGGCAAGCGGATATTTACGCGCGATGATCTCCCGCATCTTCTCCTCCGGGTCGGACCGAAGCAGCGAGGTGGCATATTCGATCTGCTCGCTGGTCAGGCCACGCTGCCGCATCTCCTGCCGAATCCGCAGAATCCCGAACTTTTTCCGTTCCGAAAGGTCGCGGGCAAACCGCTCGGCATAATCGTCATCGTCCAGCAGTCCCAGCTCCTCCATCCGCGCGACCGCCTGTTCTGCTGATTCTTCGTCAGTGTGGCGTTTAAGGCGGTCGGTGAGCTGTTTCGTGGTATATTCTTTGTAGGACAGCAGATTGAGCGCCTTCTCCTTCGCTTTTTTCAGTTCGGCTTCGGCGGAGAGCGTCTCTAGGGATTCTGTATCCACCTCTGAACCGACCGACAGTCCCGACACTGCAAACACATCCGGGTGCATACTCAACAGGAACTCCCCTTCAACATAAAGGGCAACCCGCCCGCGTTTGGTCGTCCTCACATCTGTAATCCGCATCGCTTAATCGGTCTCCACATCAATGTTGACTTTCTTGGCAGACGATTTTGCCGGCTCCGCCGAGGCATCAGCCTCCACCGGTTCCTCGGTCGCCACCTTTGCGCCGACCTTCACCGGCTTTTTGCCCGCTGTCCGGTTGGATTTGAGCAGTTTGTCCGCATTGGCGCGCACCTGTGCTTCGATCTCCGCAGCGACCTCCGGATTGGCTTTGAGGAACTCTTTTGCATTGTCGCGCCCCTGACCGAGCCGGACGTCCCCATAGTTGAACCAGGAACCGCTCTTGTCAACGATCTCGAGCTTGGCGCCCAGATCGAGGATCTCCCCCTCTTTCGAGATGCCGGTGCCATACATGATGTCGAATTCTGCCTCCTTGAACGGTGGCGACACCTTGTTTTTAACCACCTTCACCCGGGTACGGCTGCCGATCATCTCGGTACCGGATTTGAGGGTTTCGGTCCGGCGCACGTCCAGGCGCACCGACGCATAAAATTTGAGCGCCCGACCGCCGGGGGTCGTCTCGGGGTTACCGTACATCACGCCGATCTTTTCACGGAGCTGGTTGATGAAGATCACGATGCAGTTGGATTTGCCGATCGCGCCGGTGAGCTTACGCAGCGCCTGCGACATCAGGCGGGCCTGCACACCGACATGGCTGTCCCCCATCTCCCCTTCGATCTCAGCCTTGGTGACCATCGCGGCGACCGAGTCGACCACCACGACATCGACCGCGCCGGATCGAACGAGCGCCTCGGCGATCTCGAGCGCCTGCTCACCGGTGTCCGGCTGGGAGACAAGCAGAGAGTCGATATCCACGCCGAGCGCCTGCGCATAGACCGGATCAAGCGCGTGCTCCACGTCAATAAAGACCGCCGCGCCGCCCGCCTTCTGCGCCTGTGCCGCAACATGGAGCGCCACTGTCGTTTTGCCCGAGCTTTCCGGACCGTAGATTTCAATGATGCGGCCTTTGGGCACGCCTCCGATTCCGAGCGCGATGTCGAGCGACAATGAACCGGTCGAGATCGCCTCCACGTTCAGAGTGCTGTCCTGCCCGAGCTTCATTACCGCGCCCTTGCCGAACTGCTTTTCGATCTGGCTGAGGGCGGTCTCCAGAGCTTTCGCCTTCTCCTCCGCCGAAACATTGCTCCTGCGTTCTGTAACCGGTGCTGCCTTTTTTTCTGCCATTGTGTCTCTCCTCCATTACCCGGATAGTTTGTTTTTCATCTGTTGAAAAAACAGCAGTCCCACAAATCTGCCGTATGGTTGATTTTACAGAACCCATTATACAGGATCACATCTAAAAAAGCAAGCAGATTTGCAAACATATGTTCCTAAAATTTTACTTGACATTTGGCGAAAAACTGGTTATCCTGAATGTAAACCAAATTTTGAAGTATTGGTTTACAATTCAGGAGGTGTCCACCATGTCAACTGCCATCAGCACAAAAAAAATTGCGGTTTGTGCCATGTTAGCCGCACTCACCGCAATCTGTTCCCAGATCGCCATTCCAATTCCTCCCATTCCGATCAATCTTGCGCTCTTTGCAGTCCATCTCTCGGGAGCACTGCTTGGCGCAAAGTTCGGGCTGTTCAGCCAGCTTGCCTTTGTCCTGCTCGGCGCATTCGGCCTGCCGGTCTTTCAGGGATTCAGCGGTGGCATGGGCATCATCACCGGGCCAACCGGTGGTTACATCGTTGGCTATCTGGTCGCAGCATTTCTGGTTGGGCTGATCTGCGAGCGCTGGGGACGCAGTTTCCGTAAGCTGTGTATCGCTATGGTGATCGGCGTGGCCGCCTGCTATGCGTTTGGAACCGTATGGTTCATGATGCTGACCGGAAAAGGGCTGGTTGCTGCGCTCGGGATGTGCGTGCTGCCGTTTCTGCCCGGCGACGCGCTGAAGATTCTCGGCGCTGCATGGTTGGTGCAGGGGCTGCGCAAACCGCTTGCCGCTTCGGGGTGGAACCTTGAGAACTGATCGAATCCCGCTGCGGCCGCATCACGGGCTTTGCCTGCGGCATTTCAGCGGGCATGGATACAGCGAAGCGTTCACCCGGCGGATGACCGGCTTGGTCAGTGAACTTCAGGAATCTCCGGAACAGCCGGTGATCCTCCATTCTCGTGCGGACTTTCTTTGCGCCGCCTGCCCGCACCGCCGGGGAGCTGGCTGTGTCTCAGAAGAGAAGGTCGCAGCCTACGATGCAGCTGTACTCTCTTTCTGCGGTCTTGCAGACGGGAGCTCGCTTACTTGGAAAACGTTTTCCCAGCTGGTCGAAGAGCGGATCATACAGGCTGGCCAGTTTCCGGAAGTTTGCAGCGGATGTCAGTGGTATGCCCTCTGTGAACCACTTACGCTATAAATAGACAGCGATATTCCCTTTGGCAGGGAATATCGCTTTTTTATCTGTCTGCTTGCCTAAAACAATCACCCAGCGTATAAATTCTTAAAACAACTCCAGGAAATAGAAATCATTGTAAATTTTAATCCATAAACATCCATTTTTTATGTGGATAAACGGTGAAAAGGATACTGGGAAACTGGTGGAATTCCCGTCTTTTGCGGGGATTCTATTGTGGAAAACTCAGTGGAAAGTGTTTATAACTGTTTGTATATGTCTTTTTTTCCCGTTGCTTGATCTTTTACTTTACATTTCTACAGGAAAATTGTATAATATTTTTGCTGAAATTTTTGTATGGTGAAATTAACACATACAAAAGCGATTCTATGTAAACGCTTTTAGGCATTTGCTTGCCTCAGGAGAAGATGAAGATTATGGCTATGAATAAACCGATGAAAGTGAGCCGGAGGAAAAAAAGCAACCTGATTCCGGTTCTGATTATGCTTGTCTTTGCGTTGCTCCTTTCCCTTCTGATCGCCGGTGTCTGGCAGATCTCGGCCGGTGCGCAAGGCGAGAACGCATCTTCCGACGCATCCCGTCAGCGTCTGCGCTCCTCCTCGTCGGAACCGGAGGAGAAAGAGGAATCCAGTGACGACGAACCGGAACCCGCCTCAGCGCCGAAACCGGAACCCGAGCCGGAAATCCCGGTTTTTGAGGGGGCTGTCCCTGCGTCCGACTGGGTATCCAGCAACTACTTTAATGATGCAGTTTTTGTTGGGGATTCGATCAGCACTGGAATCGAGCTTTACGGTGTAATGGATGGAACTACCGTACTCGCCGGTACAGGGGCCAACCTCAGCAGCATCTATACCGAGCCGTATGTCAAGCAGGAGGATGGTTCCCGCATTGCGATTATGGATGGGCTCAAACAGGCACAATTCCGCAAGGTTTACATCCTGCTTGGCGGAAACGAGGTGCGCGATGTTGAGAAGTCCCGTTTTATCGAGCGGTATTCCAGTTTTCTCGATGATGTGAGGGAGCTTCAGCCGGATGCGCTGATCTATGTGCAGTCGATTCTGCCGGTGACCCGGAACAATAATTATAATATGGATAACAACCGGATCGACGAATTTAATCAGGCACTGCTCACCCTCTGCGGGGAAAAACAGGTCTACTATTTGAATGTAGCGGAATGTATGAAGGACGAAAATGGGATGCTCCCGGATGCGGCTTCTCCTGCCGACGGGATGCATTTTGGTCCGGAATACTATAATAAATGGTTCGATTATCTCAAGCAGCACACTGTTTCCGTTCCAGGTGGGCCAGCAGCCGCTTCCACTACGAACGTTTCCGCATCCGAACCGGAGAACAGCGGCGCAGAATCACAGAATTAAGGAGTCAGAAAAAAGATGAAAAAACTGTTCGTTATTGCCCTTGCTATTATCACCTGCCTTTCGCTGGCCGCCTGCGGCGGAAAATCCTCCGATCAGAGCGGAAAACAGCCTGCTACCGCCGATGTGGTGGAGGCGGTAGCTTCCCAGCTCACCTTCAAGGATGAATTGATGACCCTTGAGGACAAGATGGTTGCAAATATTTATAACCTCGATGAGGAAAAGCTCGCGGAAAAAACTGTGCGGACAAGTGCAACCCGAGCTACCGCCGAGGAGGTCAGCGTCTTTAAAGTCAAGGATGCTGCTGACGTCGGTATGGTACAGGATGCCATCAACGAGCGGATCGAAGATCAAAAGATCGCGTATGAAAATTACGTCCCTGCCGAGATGGCCAAGATCAACAATGCGGCAGTCTACACCAACGGCAGCTATGTCATCCTCGTGATGGCTGATGACACTTCAAAAGTAGAGGAACTGTTCCAGGCACAGTTTTGAACCGGGGCAGAACAGCCCGGTAACGGCTGTTCTGTTTTCCGCATTTTTATAAGTGAACGACCGTCTACAATCGTAGGAACTTGGAGGACAGCGGAAATTGCAGTTTTTATTTTTTCTGATTAGCTTTGGAGCCTCGATTATAGGCGCTATATGCGGGATTGGCGGCGGGGTGATTATCAAGCCCGCACTCGACGCATTCCAGCTTCTCGATGTAGCGGCAATCAGCTTCTTGTCCGGATGCACTGTTCTTTCGATGTCAGCGATCTCGGTTTTCCGCTCTAAGCATGGTGGGCAGAAATCGCTGATTGATCTTCGGACAGGTACTCCGCTCGCAATCGGTGCGGCAATCGGTGGAATCCTCGGCAAAGAGCTGTTTCAGCAGGTTGCCGGGCTATTCCCTGACCCCAACAAAGTTGGGGCGGTGCAGTCGATCTGTCTGTTGGTGATCACTGTCGGCACCTTGATTTATACCCTGTATAAAAACAACATCTCCACCCATCAAATGGATGGAACCATCATCTGTACGGCGATCGGCCTTGTTCTGGGAGTCATGTCCTCGTTTCTGGGGATTGGCGGCGGTCCGATCAATTTGGTGGTTCTCTCCTACTTTTTCTCAATGGATACCAAAACTGCTGCGCAAAACTCGCTTTATGTGATCCTCTTTTCTCAACTCACAAGTCTCGCCAGTACGCTTCTGACCGGCCAGCTCCCACAATTCAGCCTGTTCCTCCTGCTTTTGATGGTCGCGGGCGGCTTTGCAGGCGGCATCTGTGGCGGCAGGATCAACCGCAGGATTGATGCCAAAGCGGTCGATCGTCTGTTTATCGGGCTGATGGTTGTCATCATCGGCATCTGTATCTATAATACCATCTGCTACCTTGGATAATTCGGATCAGGTGATCCCATCAAATATTTGGAAAGGATGATTTCAACAATGAAAAAAATCGGACGGATGGTTCCTCTGCTTGTTTCGGTCTCTCTGTCTTTTGCTGTCGGGGTGTCTGTGTATGCCGTACCTGTTTCAGATGGGGTTGCAGCTGTAAGAGGTCCATCAATTCCGGGGATAGCCGCTTCCAGTCCACACCCTGCTTCACGTCAGCGCAGCCTGTCTGAACAGTTTGAACAATTCCGTGTCTATGGGGTTATCTACGATTCTCAGCTTGATCAAGTTCTCTACAATGGACAGCCGGTCAAGGCATTTGTAGATTTCCATAGCAATGGCGAACCAAATGCGTTTAATATTGGCTATTTTGACAAAAGCTTGGATGACAACGCGCTCTTTTTGGTGACAGTCAAGGGGGAAGGCGGAAAGGTTGTGGGGATCGCACCGATGCCTGATGCATTAAAAGCGGATCTCTATGATGTGTATACCAATGATGACCTGCAATATGCGTCTGATACAGAAAAGGCTCCCTCTTTTGTACCCGCGAATGGAGACGACGTAAAGTATATCACCTTTGATGCAACTACAACCATTGCCGGTGGAATTACCTCCACCGACCTGCTCGATCCGGCGGAGCAGCGCCCGCAGGAACTGACCGACTGGCTCTCTGGAAAGCCTGATTCTGGTGCGGTCTTTGTAAAACGGACTGTTCTGGAGGACGGGAGCGCCGATTTCTGGATTTGTTGCAACAGCGAGAAACGGCTCGGTTGGACAATCGAAGCGCAGGGTAACTCGATCCGGTTTAACCTGCTCGACAGCACCTCTTTCCAAGGCAAAGGACCGACGGTTCTCCGTTGCAAAGCACCTGGTTCCTATACTGCAATTGAGGTTTTTTCGGGAAATCAGAAACTGCCAGTCACTGCACAATAACAAGATCAGATTAGAAATCCCTCCTGGTGTCGATCATCCGGCACCAGGAGGGATTTTTCAGTCCGTGATTTTTCCCATTTTTAATACATCAAGCAGATTCTCAACGGGTCAGGCTCAAAATTTCCTGATAAATCCGTTCATTTGCGTCGATAATCGCCATCGCCTGCGCATTTCGCCCCAGGCGTTTGAGCGTTTCTGAATCTGCACAGAGCTTTTGCGCTGTCTCCCGCAGAAGGGCGGGGGTCAGGTCCTTTTCCTCGATCACAACCGCTGCATCATGCTCCGCGAGCACCATCGCATTATGGTACTGATGGTTCTCCGCCACATTTGGGGATGGAATCAGGATCGAGGCGGTTCCGCTTGCCTCCAACTCCGAAAGGGTCATAGCCCCCGAACGGGAAATCACCAGGTCAGCCGCCGCGAGGCAGTCTGGCATATCGTTGATGTACTCCCTCACATCCAGATCATCGGAGGGTTTCACGCCTTCGGCCTCCAGCAGACCAGGAAACCGATCCTTCTCATAGGAGCCGGTTGCATGAATGTGGTAGATATCGCCGCGCTTCTGTTCCCACGCCATCAATCCAGCGATCGCTTCGTTGATCCGTCGGGCGCCGAGGCTTCCCCCAAACGACACCACACAGATTTTCTCTGGCCCAATCCCCAGTTTCGCGCGGGCCTTTTCCCGGCTGGCAAACAGAATCTGTTCCCGCACCGGGTTGCCGGTAACAATATATTCCCTGCCCTGCGGCAGAAACCGCTTGGCTTCCTCGACAGAAATCAGCACTTTGTCGGCGGTACGTGCGAGCAGCTTGGTTGTCACGCCAGGAAAGGCGTTGGATTCGTGGGTCAGAGTCCGGATTCCCAGCTTCGCCCCTTCCCGCAGGATCGGCCCGCTGACATACCCTCCTGTGCCGACGATCACATCCGGCGCAAACGATCGGATCAGCCTGCGTGAGCGTCCCCACGAGAGCGCAAGACAACCGATTGACCGGATGTTATAGCGGATATTGAACCAGTTGAGCTGACGCTGGAATCCCATGATCTCGATCGGCGCAAACGCGAACCCCGCGTTTGGAACCAGCCGCGCCTCCATTCCCTTGGGATTGCCCGCAAACAAAATTTCCGCCTCCGGATGCCTCGCCTTTAGATATCCCGCCGCCGCAATCGCGGGATTGATATGCCCTGCGGTACCGCCGCAGGCAAATAAGATTCTCATACCTTCCGTCCCCTACTTCCTGTTACTCCTTTTCAACTGTGCTGTATCTGGATACTGACAGGACAACCCCCATCTGCGCCAGAAGCATACAGAGCGCTGTTCCTCCGTACGAGAAAAATGGCAGACTGATTCCGGTGTTGGGGATCGTGTTGCTGACCACCGCGATATTGAGAATGGTCTGAACACCCACCTGTGTTGTCAATCCGACCGCAAGCATCGAGCCAAACCGGTCGCGGCAGCGCATCGCGATGGCGAATCCGCGCCAGACCAGCAGGACAAACAGCAGCAGGATAATCGTTGCACCGACAAATCCCAGTTCCTCACAGACGACCGAAAACACAAAGTCATTTTGCGGTTCCGGCAGATACAGGTGCTTCTGCCGGGAGTTTCCGATTCCGACACCGAGCAGCCCGCCTGACCCGATCGCGTAGAGGGACTGCAGTGTCTGGTAACCGGCTCCAGTCGGATCAGATGCAGGGTTGATCCAGTGTTCCAGCCGGCTCATCGCGTAGGGAACCGCATCAGGGATAAAGATGATAACGACAACCGCACCGACCAGGAACAGACCGCCCAGTGCAAACCATTTCAGGTTGGTCCCTCCAATGAACATCATAACAACACCGATGCTCAGGATCAGAATAGTGCCTGAAAGGTGGGGCTGCAAAACCATCAGAAGTGCAATGATACCCATGATCGAGAGGAACGGCCACAGCCCATACCGAGGGTCGGACATCCGGTCGTAGTTCAATGAAATCAAGTGTGCGAACACCACAACAATCGTAAACTTTGCCAGCTCGGAGGGCTGGAAGGTGAATGTGCCAACAATCGGTATCCATCGTTTGGCCGTTGCCTGTGTGTGGTAAAAGAGCACCAGCACCAACAGAAACAGTGTCCCGCCGAGCAGGAGCAACGCGAATCTGCGCAGGATATGATAGTCGATCTGCGAAACAACCAACAGTGCCACTACCCCGACCACTGCGAACGCAAGCTGGCGGGTGATATAATGGAAGCTGTTTCCATCGTAGTAGTAGGCGTAAGCGTAGCTCGCCGAAAAAAGCATAATCAAGCCGATTCCCAAAAGGGTCAGGACCAGAATCAGAAAGATCAGGTCCATGCTCCCTCGCTCTGCCGGTTTGGACTTCACCCGTTTTTTGCGTCGGGGCGCACCAGCCGATCTTGCGCTTTGTGCATACTGCATCCGCATACCTCCTTTGGAACTGCTCACAGACGGAATACTGACCAGATTGCCAACAGGCCACCAACCGCGGTGACCAATGAAAATACCGTCACAATTTTAACCTCGCTCCATCCCGACATCTCAAAATGATGGTGGATCGGGCTCATCTTGAAAATCCGTTTGCCACCGGTCGCCTTGAAATAGCTGACCTGCAAAATGACCGAAAACGCTTCGCACCAGTAGATAACGCCGGTGAATACAAGCAGCAGCGGCAGCCCAACCTCAAACGCGAGCGCGACCACCAGCCCCCCGAGGAAGAGCGAACCGGTGTCACCCATAAAGACCTTGGCCGGGTAGAAATTCCAGACCAGGAATCCGAGAGTACCGCCCGCGAGCGCACAGGAAACCAGGCCGGCCTGTTCAAAACGCAGGATACCGGAAATCACCAGCATGACCAGCGCATAGACAAAGGTGA
The DNA here is from genome assembly GCF_009917605.1 of Anaerotruncus sp. 1XD42-93. Lineage (NCBI taxonomy): Bacteria > Bacillati > Bacillota > Clostridia > Eubacteriales > Oscillospiraceae > Anaerotruncus > Anaerotruncus sp. 1XD42-93. The sequence goes on from NZ_QZEG01000003.1 coordinate 48,291, forward strand.
CCGAGGAAGCCAGCCCATCGATGCCGTCGGTAAGGTTGACTGCATTGACAAAACCGGTGATGATGATAACTGCAAGCGGGTAGTAGAGGAACCCCAGCTCGAACTGTCCCAGGAACGGGAGCACCACCACGGTCGGACGGTCGCCCGCAAGGTATAGGGTAACCAGATAAAATACCGCGATAATCAGCTGCATCAGGTACTTCTGGCGGGCGGTCAGACCGAGGTTCTGTTTTTTTATTACTTTGATGTCATCGTCCAGAAAGCCCACTGCACCAAATGCCAGCGCCATCACCATCCCGCCGAACAGCCTGAGCCTGCCGGTCGAATCAGAAGCAAGTGTCGGATCCATGGTCAGCGCTGTGAGATACCCCACCGCCACCGCCAAGGTGATACCGGCTACAAACATAATGCCACCCATCGTCGGGGTGCCCTGTTTTTTCTTATGCCATGTGGGGCCAATATCGAGAATCGTCTGGCCAAATTTCAGCCTGCGCAGGTAAGGGATCAGCGGGAACCCCAGCAAGGCGGAAACCGCAAATGCAACCAGTACAGTCAGGATCATTGTTGTTGTGTTCATCTCTTTTGTCTCTCCCTTAGGTCTGTTTCATGTCTGCCGGGGCAGAGCCTACAGGCAGCGATCCCGCGGCCCATCAAAGCCTGGAAAATTTCTCATCCCAATTTGGGATGGCTGGCACCATCATGGGTTCGATGTCCGGCTATAGAACTGCTCGAGCACCTCTTCCAGCTTCATACCCCGGCTGGCCTTAACCCAGATCACGCTGCCCGGAATCGACTCCTGCTCCAGTGCCTTACAAAGCGCATCCTTGGTTTCGAACCAACGGGCGTCGACCCCGAAAGCACCCTCTACATAATACCGCCCCTGTTCCCCATAGGCGAGCAGCAGGTCAATCCCCTGCTCCGCCGCGCACTGTCCTGCCTCGATGTGAGACATCCGGCTGATCTCCCCCAGTTCGAGCATATCCGCGAGAACTGCAATCCGTCTGGATGCACCCTCCCATCTGCCGAGAGTCGAAAGTGCGGCCCGCATCGAATCGGGGGAGGCGTTATAGCAATCCTCCACAACGGTTACGCCGTTCCAGTCAACTACCTTCTGACGCATCCCGGAAGGGCGGTAGCCTGCCAGCGCCTGTGCGCAATCCTCTGGTGAGATGCCAAGTTCCCGACCGACCGCAAATGCCGCCAGCGCATTCAAAACATTATGGCGTCCCATGCATGGCAGGTGCACTGGAATCCGCCCATCCGGATGCCGGAGGGTGAACCGGGTCTCCCCTGCCTGTTCGAAGATTTCTTCGGCCAGAACTGCGCAGCCGGGGTTCTCGATCCCGAAAAAGGTTACCCGCAGGCGTGGCATCTGTACCCCGGACAACAGGTCATTATCCCCGCAGAGCAGAAGCGGTGCTCCATCCGGCAGGGCATCCGCAAGCTCCATCTTGGCCTTCAGGATGTTTTCACGCGAGCCAAGCCGCTCGATATGGCTTACCCCCACGTTGGTGATGACCCCGATCTGCGGCTGCGCGACCGCTGCAAGCGTAGCGATCTCGCCAAGACCCTCCATCCCCATCTCGATCACCGCCGCCTGATGGCTGCGGTCAAGCCCGAACAGGGTTTTGGGAAGGCCAATCTCATTGTTCAGGTTTCCCTCGGTTTTGAGCGTCTTATAACCCGCCGAAACCACCTGCGCAATCATCTCTTTGGTGGTGGTTTTGCCGACGCTGCCGGTTACCCCCACGCAATGGATCGAAAATTTTTCGCGGTAGGCGCGTCCAAGTTCCAGCAGCGCGCGCCCGGTATCCTGCACATAGAGTATGCGCCCATTTTGCGCGGCATAATCCGCCCTGCGTTCCTGCGCAACCGCAAAAGCCGCGCCGTTTTGCAGGGCAGCGGCGAGGTAGTCGTGCCCGTTGAACCGTTCCCCCGCCAGCGCCAGAAAGAGGCAGCCTTCCGGGAGTGCGCGGGAGTCGGTGGAGACCTGCTCCACCGCTCCCTCAAACCGTTCTGTACTCCCAATCGCTTCCGCAATCTCCTGTATTGTCATACGTTCCATAGCTGTATCCCCTCAATACTGTCCGGCGGGGCCCCCGCGCAGACGGGTCAAAATATCCGACACGATCCGACGTTCGTCAAAACAGATCGTCCCGCCCCGCAATACCTGATAATCCTCATGCCCCTTGCCCGCTAGGATCAGCACATCGTCCTTCTGACAGGTGGTGAGCGCCCATTCAATTGCTTCGTACCGGTCGGGGATCACCTTGCAGGGGGTCTCGGGATGCATCTCGATGCCTGGAAGGGTATCGTTGATAATCTGCATCTCATCCTCTTCCCGGGGATTATCCGAGGTGAGGATCACGAAATCCGCCAGCCGGGAGACGATCTCCCCCATCAATTTCCGCTTGGACCGGTCGCGGTCCCCTGCCGGCCCGAACAGGAGGTAAACCTTCCCTTTGGCGAACTTCTGCATGGTTGTGAGGATCTTTTCCAGGCCGTCGGGGCTGTGGGCATAGTCCCGGATCACAACAAAATCGGTGCCGGTCGGCAGCACCTCGATGCGTCCGACCACTCCTTCGCAGGTCGAAAGCCCTTCGGCAACCTGCTCGACCGGGAATCCAAGGGTAAGACAGGCGACCCCCGCAGCCATCGCGTTTGAGACCGAAAAATCCCCGGGGATCGGCAGCCTGACCCGCGCGATCTGATTTTTTCCCACAAAGAGGAACCTGCTCGAATCGGGCGCGGACTGGATGTTTTTGGCGGTGTAATCGGCGAGGTCATTGTCTGTCGAGAAGGTCAGCGCCTTGCAGGAGACCTCCTCCTGTAACCGGCGTCCATACGCGTCATCCAAATTGAGCACCGCTGTCCCGCACATCGAAAACAGCCGCTTTTTTGCCTGAAAATAGTTTTCCATCGTCTGGTGATAGTCAAGATGGTCCTGTGTCAGATTGGTAAAGATCGCTGTCTGGAAGGTCACCCCCGCTACCCGGTGCTGATCGAGTGCATGGGAGGAACACTCCATCACCACATATTCGCACCCGGCCTTCTCCATTCGCGCAAGCATACTGTGTAGGACCATCGGGTCGGGGGTGGTGTGCTTGGCGGGGAGCAGGATATCGTCGATCTCGTTGTGGATGGTTCCGATCAGCCCCACCTTTTTCCCTGCCGATTCCAGAATGTGCTTCATCATGTAGGTGATCGTCGTCTTGCCGTTGGTGCCGGTGACCCCCACCATTTTGAGCCTGCGCGACGGATTGCCATGCCAGCTTCCGCAGAGCAGTCCATAAACATAGCGGGTATCCGGGTGCAGAAGCTGACGCTCCAGCCCGAGGTCATGCTGACAGACAACCGCCGCGGCACCGTCCTCCAGCGCCTGTCTGGCGCGGTCATGACCGTCGAACCGCCCTCCTTTGATGCAGACAAACACCATCCCCGGCTCAACCTGCCGGGAATCGTTGGTAACCCCGGTGATCTCGCAGTCCGCCACCTGTCCTGTCAGTCCAAGTCCCTCTATCAGTTGGTATAACCGCATGCAATCTGCCCCCTGTCTGCCGACGGTATCACTCCGCCGGCGCGCTTTCCGCAAATTCTACTGTCACAATGGTGCCCTTTTCCACCTCAATTCCTGCAAGCGGATTCTGGGCGATGACCGGTGAGCTGGTCCCCTCGATTCCCGAACCCATCATCGCATAGTTGAGGCCCGCGTTGGTGATCTCCTTGTTCGCCTGCCCGGCGGTCATACCGACCACATTCGGGACAAGCACCTTTCCATCCACTACATTCTCCTCGGTATAGAGCACAACGGTCGCATCCTTGGGGATCGGCTCCTGGTAGCCCGGCACCTGCCGCAGCACCGTGGTCCCGCTGCCCACCTGGCGGTATTTCAGTCCCGCGATCCGCAGGATCGACTGCGCGTCGTGGATGTCCTTGTCGGTCACGTTCGGGGTGGATGTGGTAGTCTCCTCCAGCTGCTCCTGTGTATACTGAGGCTCGATCCCCATATACGGCAGAACGTCCGCGAGGATCGAGCCGACCACCGGCGCGGCAACGGTCGATCCATAGGCGTTGATCAGATCCGGCTCATCGAGCACGACCAGACATGCCACCTTCGGGTTGTCGATCGGCGCAAATCCATAGAACGAGAGGATATTTTTGGTGTTCTCGCTTCCGTCGAGGTTTCTGGTACCGATCTTTTCAGAGGTTCCGGTCTTGCCGCCGACCCGGTAGCCCGGGATCTGCGCCTGACGCCCGGAACCGTTTGCGACAACCTGTTCGAGCATCAGCTGCATCTTGTCGGAGATGTCCTTTGAGATCACCTGCCGCTTGACCACCGGCTGGGTGGCGGAAACCACATTTCCGTCCTTGTCGACCACCTGCTTGACGATGTACGGCTGCATCAGCTTGCCGCCGTTGACCGCCGCATTGGCTGCCGTAATCATCTGTAACGGGGTGATCGTGAACGTCTGCCCGAACGAGGAGGACGACAGCTCAGCAATCCCCATGTTTTCCACCTTGTGGTAAAGACCGCTCGCCTCACCAGGCATGTCGATCCCAGTCAGCTCGGTCAGACCAAAATTGGAGAAGTATTCTGAGAACAGGCGTGACCCCATCAGCTGTCCAATCTGAATGAACGCCGGGTTACAGGAGTTGCGGACCGCATCTTCCAGTGTCTGCACCCCATGCCCCTGATGCTGGCTGCTCCAGATATGGCAGTGCTGGGTCTTATCCGCTACCTCGATATAACCAATGCAGTTGAAGGTGCTGTTCTCGGTGACCGCATGGCTTTCGAGCGCACCCGCCGCGGTGATGATCTTAAAGACCGATCCCGGTTCATACGGGTCGGAAACCGCCTTGTTGCGCCACTGGGCATACTGGGCATTTTGCAGTGCCTTCCGATAGGCCGCCTCCTGCGCCTCCTGCGTCAGGCCGCCTTCCTCGTTCTTCTGGTCGATCAGCGCGTAGATCGTGTTCAGGCCCATCACCTTGTTGAGGTATTTTGCATTCTTAATCAGCGTATCATACGCCGGACCGCTCAAAAATTTACGGTCGGTGGCCGCGTTATAGTCGTACCAGAGCTGCCCTGCCGCGATCGCTGTGATGACCGGTTTGGCTTCCTCCAGCGCCTGAAGCAGGTTTTTGTCGATGATTTCTGTGGGATTGTTCGGGTCGAAATCGGGCTTGGTGGACATCGCCAGAATCGCGCCTGTTTCGACGTCCATCACAATTCCCACCGTCCGATCCCCGACTTTATGCTCATCCACCGCTGTTTCCAGATTTTTTTCCAGATAATGCTGGATCGTCTCGTCGATCGTGAGCACAAGCGAATTTCCGTCCTGTGCGGGCTGGGTTTCCTCATATTGGAGGCTCATCGGCTGGCCCTTTGAATCCCGGATCGCAAGGGTCCGGCCCGGCGTGCCTGCAAGCGTCTTGTTATAGTAGGATTCCAGCCCATAGGCGCCGTCGTTGTCCGCATTGGTGAACCCAAGCACCGTTGCTGCAAAGTTGCCGTATGGGTAGTACCGCCGGGTATCTCCCTCGAGGAAGATCCGCCCCTGCAAGCCGTTTTCAAGCACCTGCTGCATCAGCTCATCGGTCACCGGCTTTTCCACCTTGGTCTTGACCACCTCGTACAGGCTGTTTTTTTTGTCGAGCTTTTTAGCAACCAGCGCTTCGTCCACGCCCAGCATCTTGACCAGCATCGCGGTTACATTTTTGCGTTCCTCGTCGTCGTCGATCATGCCCGGCGCCACACAGACCGAAGAAACATCCGCGCTGGTTGCCAGAGCTTTCCCGTTTGTGTCGTAGATGGTGCCGCGCTTGGCGCCGATCCGGGTACTGCGCATCTGCTGATCCAGTGCGATCTGCTGATATTCCTCCCCCTGAAGGATCTGGATGCTGAACAACTGGTGCAGTACGATGCCGAACCCTAGGATAATCATGCCCGCCAGCACGACCATCATCCGGCCTTTCATCTGATAGGTTGGTGTTTTTGCCATAGCGTTTCCCTTTTCCTTTGTGAAAAATGTAAAATCTTGTCGTGTTCTCCCTGAAAAGAGAGGAAAGCAAGAAAGACCTACGGGCATTGCTGTCCCTTTCATCCCTCTTGCTTTTCTTCCCGCCTATGTCTGCAAATTTCTGTCCGCTTTCCATATGTATTTCATTTATCTTTCAGGTATTCCTGAACGTTGCTGATTGCAAGCTGAATTCGATCAGCAATCGTCTGCCGCGGGGACTCGCTCGTCAGTTCTACCCTGTCCCCCTCGTTCAGGTTGATATAGGTGATCTGGCTTTTATCCAATGGAGCCATCCCCAGTTTTTGCGTGGCATATTCCTCCACGTTTCGCAGCGAAACCTTGGATTCCAGCTCTGCTGCCAGGCGCGTCCCCTCGCTGATCTCCTCGTTCAGTTTTGTCCGCTCGCTGCTGATCTGAAGGGTTAATTCGGTCAACACCGCGCGATAGTAGAGCATCATTACCACAACCGCCACCCCAATCGCGATAACTGCCGCGACCTTCATTGCGGTTGCGAGACGCCGCCTGGCCCGTACGGACCGGTTTGGCCTCGTCACTGTGAGGGTAGGCTTTTTTGACCTCGCCCGCGGCGTCCTTGTGCGGAAATTGTCCAGATCATAAGCGGCACTGCCGTTGGAATACTGCCTCTGCAAAGCCTTTCGTCCTCCCCTTCCTAAGACCCCGTATTCACAGCCATCTGGCTCCTTCTGATCGGGCCCTTTTTCGCCTTACAGGCGAAAAAATCACCCGTTTACCAGACTTCCTGTTTATCCATACAGGTTCTATCAAGATTGCCGCTTCTCAATCACCCTCAATCTCGCACTTTTACTCCGGGAGTTCGCCTGCTGTTCCTCCTGCGCCGCTTCGATCGGTTTGCGGTTGACCAGCCGACCAAGCGGTTGTTTCCCACAGACACAGACCGGAAAGTCCGGCGGGCAGGTGCAGCCCCTGCAAAGCTCCGCAAACCGCTGCTTGACCATCCGGTCCTCAAGCGAGTGAAATGTAATAATCGCCATCCGTCCGCCCGGTTTGAGGCGTTCGAACGCTTCTGACAAAAACTGCGACAGGCTGTCCAGCTCTCCGTTCACCTCAATCCGGATCGCCTGAAAAACCCGTTTCGCAGGATGTCCGCCGCCCTCCCGGCGCGCTTTGGCCGGGAGGGAACTGCGGATCACTTCGACCAGTTCACCGGTCGTCTCAATGGGGTGCTGTTCCCGTCTGCGCAGGATGCCTTTTGCAACAGCCGGGGTATATCTCTCTTCCCCGTACTCCCGCATAACCCGGCAGAGGGCCTGAAAATCATAGGTGTTGACCACATCATATGCGGAAAGACCTGTCCTGCTCATCCGCATGTCCAATGGGGCATCATGCATATAGGAAAAACCGCGTTCGGGTGTATCGAGCTGAAACGAGGATACCCCCAGATCGAGCAGGATGCCGTCAACCGAGTCGATTCCCAGCCGGTCGAGTGTCTCGCACATCCTGGAAAAGTCGGTCTGCACCACCTGTGCGCAGGGATACTGCGCCAGCCGTTCAGACGCAACTGCAACCGCATCCGGGTCCTTGTCCAATGCGATCAGCCGACCGGTTGTCAGCCGTTTTGCGATCTCGCTCGAGTGGCCTGCTCCGCCCGCTGTCCCATCCACATAGATTCCGTCCGGCCTGATCGCCAGCCCTTCCATGCATTCGTTCAGCAGGACCGATATATGCCTGAAATTCTGTGTTTCCATCCTAAAATCCCAACTCATCCATCGCTGCTGCAATCGATTCGGACGTAAGCAGCGCATTGTTCTGTTCCCAGCGGGCGGTGTCCCAGATTTCAGCCCGGTTGAATACTCCGGCAATCGTGACATCCTTCTCAAGACCGGCATATTCCCGCAGATGCGCGGGCAAAAGCACCCGGCCCTGCTTATCCGGCTCAACCTCCGCCGCACCTGAAAAGAAAAAGCGGTTGAGCGGAGCGGACTTGGAGATTGGAAGTTCCCGCAGCTTTGCGGCGAGCAGCTCCCATTCCTCCATCGAGTAGACAAACAGGCAGTTATCCAGCCCTCTGGTAACCATAAAACGCTCTCCCAGCTCCTCACGCAGACGCGCCGGAAAGCTGATCCTGCCCTTGGGGTCGAGGTTGTGGCTGTACTGACCTGTCAGCATACCATCGCCCCTCCCCCCTGCAATTTTCATACCATGTACTCCACTTTTAACCACTTCTCACCACTTTTATATCCTTATTATACTTGTTCATCTTGTAAAAAGCAAGGGTTTTCTGGGGATGGCAAAAATATCCGCCGATATTGCCGACGGATACGGGGATGTTTTTTCTATTAAAACGCGGGCAGAACATTCCCTTGTAAACCCTTGATGAGCTCTGTTTTATCCTCGACTACCTAGTTTTAGATATCATCGGACACACAAGAATGCATAACACTCTGTTTTCCATATAGGAAACAGATATGAAAAACAATCCGTTCAAATTTTCTAAAAAATTTGAACGGATTGTTCTCTTTGAATCGTATTATAATTGAAATGGGAATTCCTGATTAACAGCAATGGAGGAAATAGCTATGCTTAAAAAAGTATTACCCAGCGTTCTGGCCGCCGCACTTCTGTTGTCCATCGGAACCACCAGCGCCTTTGCGGCTGGGCTTGGACAAGGCCCCTATTTCGTAGACGCTAATGGAGACGGCATTTGTGATTATGCCGGAACTGGATGCGGCGGGCACTTTGTGGATGCTGACGGGGACGGGGTCTGCGACTATGCAGGAACCGGATGCAGCAAAAATTTTGTGGATGCCGATGGGGACGGCGTTTGTGATTACGCCGGAACCGCCTGCCCTTACAGAAATGCTGATGGAAATAGCAATGGAGTCCGACCGCAGGGCGGCGCAGGATGGGGAAATGGCTGCCATAGAGGACGTTTCAGATAACGGATGAAAGGGCCATGCGGAGCGAACAAGAAGTAAACAGAGCTATCGAACGGTATTCAAATACCGTTCGACGGCTTTGCATGATACATCTGAAAAATGAGGCTGATACCGAGGACATATTTCAAACCGTGTTTTTGAAGTATGTCCTTAGTTCCGTTTCTTTTGAAAGCGAAGAGCACGAGAAAGCCTGGCTGATTCGCGTCACGATCAATGCCTGTAAAGACCTGATCAGGAGCTTTTTTCGCAGCCACACAGTATCTCTGGATGAAGTCATGGAACAGCCTGCCCTGCTGCCGCCGGACAACAGGGAGGTTCTTGAGGCGGTGCTTTCTCTTCCAAAAAAGTACAAGGATGTTGTATACCTTCATTACTATGAAGGCTACACCGCTCCTCAGATCAGCCGGATTATTGGCAAAAACGTCAATACCATTTATACGCTCCTGACCCGTTCCAAACAGATGCTCCGAGAGAAGTTGGGAGGTGATGCGTATGATTCCCGGAATAAAGGAAGCGTTCGATAAAATTAACGCAGAGGACGAACTGAAGGCCCGTACCAGAGCTTTTCTTGCCAAGAAAACAAACAACTATACAGAATACCGTGTGCCAAATGTCCAGCGTCTAGCCGCTACCGCAGCCTGTTTCCTATGTCTGCTGGCAGGTAGTTACTGGCTCTATTTTGTCCCGACAGCAGAAATCAGTATAGATATCAATCCCTCTATCGAACTGGGCATTAACCGGTTCGATCAGGTGATTTCCGCACGCGGCCGCAACGACGATGGGAAGGAACTGGCGAGTTCATTGCACCTGCGGTTTACAAATTACACCGAGGCAATCCATCGGACGCTGGAAAGCCAAAAAATTATCACTCTGTTGTCCAATGATGAAATGGTGACGATCGCCGTCGTTGGGTCAGACGAAGCGCGGTGTGCGAAGATGCTTTCCAATATTAAGTCCTGCACTGCTGGTCAGGAAAATACCTATTGCTGCTATCTGACCCATTCAGATGAGGTTGCTGCCGCCCATGAAATGGGGCTTTCCTATGGAAAATACTCCGCATTTTTAGAGTTGCAGTCACTCGCCCCCGATATGACGCCCGAAGAAATTCAAGACATGAGCATGAGAGAGATCCGCAGCCGGATCAATGCGTTATCACCTGCTGACGAACGGGTGGCACAGGCGGACAGCGGCAAGGGCTGCGGGCATCACAATGCTGGTCAGGGCTATCGGCACAGAGCCGGCTGGTGGAATGCTGCTTCGTCAGATGAATAGAGCCGGACCGGCTGGTGACCGATCCGGCAGCGGCACAGAAACGGGCTATATTCAGATGTCAGTCCTGAAACAGCGCTGTGGAAAGATAGCGGTCACCGGTGTCCGGCAGCAATACGACGATATTTCTGCCCTTGTTCTCGGGACGTTTTGCCAACTGAATGGCGGCCCACAAGGCAGCACCCGAAGAGATGCCCACCAGAATCCCTTCTGCCTGGCCGACCTGCCGGCCAACAGAAAAAGCGTCCTCATCCGCTACCGGGATAATCTCATCGTAAATGGAACAGTCCAGCGCTTCGGGGACAAATCCCGCACCGATCCCCTGAATTCCGTGGGGGCCTGCGGTACCCTTACTCAACACCGGCGAAGAGGCCGGTTCCACCGCAACAACCCTGACCGCAGGATTCTGCATTTTCAGGTAGGAGCCCACACCGGTGATGGTGCCTCCAGTCCCTACACCAGCCACAAACAGGTCCACCTTACCGTCCGTATCTTCCCAGATCTCCGGGCCAGTGGTAGTCTGATGCGCAAAGGGGTTTGCCGGGTTCACAAACTGTCCGGGAATGAAACTGCCGGGAATCTCCCGGGCAAGTTCCTCCGCCCTGTCAATAGCGCCCGCCATGCCTTTTGTGCCTTCGGTAAGCACCAGCTCCGCACCATAGGCTTTCATCAGCTTGCGGCGTTCAACGCTCATGGTTTCCGGCATGACGATAATAATTCGATAACCGCGGGCAGCGGCTACACTGGCAAGTCCGATGCCGGTATTGCCAGAGGTCGGCTCAATGATGACCGAACCGGGCTTCAACAGCCCTTTTTGCTCTGCATCGTCAATCATCGCCTTTGCAATGCGGTCCTTGGCCGATCCCGCGGGGTTCAGATACTCCAGCTTTGCCAGAATCCGGGCTTCCAGATTTTCCAGCTGTTCTATGCGGGTCAGTTCCAACAGCGGGGTTTTTCCAATCAGCTGATCGACAGAAGTATAAATCTTGCTCATGACCGGTCCTCCAAACATAAAAAATAACAATACAGATGCGCAATCTTCTGCGGACAGAAAGCTATTGTTCAAGCGGGTATATCGGAATTATATACCCCTGTTTTCCATCTGTCAATTACGGAAGAAGGCCACCCCTCAGATATGCAGCAGGCTCCCGCGGTAAATCCCGCGGGAGCCTGTTCAACTACCCCTTCAAAACCCGTCTGCATGGTTATGTAGACGGGTTCCGTCCAGTATTCTCGCCCAATCCGAAACTGATCGAAAGCGCCTGGTTGATCTGGCCCATCGAGCCGTCGTCCAGCCGCCCCATCTTCTCCTTGAGGCGTTTTTTGTCGAGTGTGCGGATCTGCTCAAGCAATACCACAGAGTCCCGGGAAAGCCCGCAGACCTGTGAATTGATCTCGATGTGGGTAGGCAGCTTGGATTTTTCCTTCTGGCTGGTGATCGCTGCGGCAATCACAGTCGGGCTATACCGGTTCCCGACATCATTCTGCACGATCAGCACCGGCCGCACCCCTCCCTGCTCCGAACCGACCACCGGGCTCAAATCCGCATAATAGATTTCTCCTCTTTTCACAGTCATTCCTATCACTCTCCGTGGATATTCATTTTGCATCTGACGTCCCTGCATCCCTGAAGCAGTTCGATTCTAGTTTGGGCGTGGGGCACGTCATTTAAACATCCGGAGTGAAAAAAGTTTCCGCACCCTTTTCATGATATGGGGCAGGCCCGGTTTTTGACAATCAAAAAGCCCGCACCATGCGGCGCGGGCGAATCCAAAAAACAGGGTCAGTCCTGAAGAATCGAGAAATTGAGGACTTCCATCTCCAGATCATGTTCCGGAAGCGAAAGTTGCAGCAGGTTTCCGCTCTCCCGGTCGAGCAGGAGGGAGAAGGTTCCCTGCTCCATACTGCCCTCAAACCGGACCCCCTCCCCCTCCTGCCGGATGTTCATTCCCTGGTCGTTCAGCGCGGCATTGAGCGCGGAGAGGATCAGTTTGGATGCCGCCTGCCCCGGAACACTGTCCGGCTCAAAATCGAACTTCATCTCCCCGTAACTGAGGGTCACCCGATCGGTATAAAAAGTCATCTTCATCTCTTTGAGGGTGTCTGGGGCATCAAATGTCACAACCGCGCAGTTCATCGGCTTTTTATAGATGGTCATGGTCGTTTCCATCCCCTGATACCGCACCTTTGCAGTTGTCTGGAACGGCTTTGCCAGCGTTTCGCGCGCCTGCTCCGCCATCTTTGCTGGGTCCTGCCGCTCCGCCGCATGACAGCCACAGAATACCATCAGAGCGGCTAGAACCGCCAGAATCGTCTTTTTCCACATAGCCCCACCCCGTTCGGCCAGATTCGGAAACGCCTTCCTCCGAAAAACGGCGGCTGGTTTCCTTTCTTCAACGTCCGTGGTCGGCAAACACCCGCGGCAGCATTCTGATGACATCCCGCGGCAGCATCCCATACTGGGAAAACTCATTCGCCGCGTAATCACCCGCCATCCCATGCAGCCAGACACCGCACGCCGCCGCAACCGCAGGTTCATGCCCCTGCGCGGCAAGTGCCCCGATCACCCCTGCCAGCACGTCGCCGCTGCCCGCCTTGGCCAGCCCAGCGTTGCCGGTGGTGTTGATGTAGACCTGCCCATCTGCTGCGATCGTGTTGGTGTAGGCGTCTTTGAGCACAACCGTCACCCCATACCCCTCCGCGAACCGTTTCCCAATCGAAAGAAGATCCCTCCGGATCTGTTCAGGCGGCAGGGTAGTCAGGCGGGAAAGCTCCATCAGATGCGGTGTGAACACCACCGGTGCCTGCGCCTGTCTGATTATATCTATATTCTTAGCGACCGCATTTATGCCATCTGCGTCGATAATCAGCGGGCATTTTACCGTCTGAATCAGGTCGTAGACGATGTGACAGGCATCACTCCCGGTCCCGAGGCCGTTCCCCAGCAGGATCGCGGACGACCGCTCCGCTTCCTGTAGGATTGTGTCGATCGAATCGTACGAAATCGAGCCGTCCGCATTCTGGCGCAGCGGCATCATCACCGCTTCAGTCAGGTTGGGCAGCGCAGTCCGGCAGACCTCCTTGGTAGAGGCCAGGGTGACATATCCCGCACCGGTGCGCAGCGCCGCAAGCGACGAAAGCATCGCGGCTCCCATATACCGTTGACAGCCCGCGATATTCAGCAGCCTTCCGTAGCTCCCTTTATGGGTCTCGCGGCGGCGAGGCAGCAGGATGCCGAATACAAATTCCTCATCCACCACAGTATAAAGCGGCTCGATTCCCTCCCGCGCCTTGGGCGGGATCCCGATGTCCACCACAACCACCTCGCCGCACCAGGCCGCTGCTCCGGGGAGGACGGTCGCGGGCTTGTCGCTGTCAAACACGATGGTCACATCCGCACAGACCGCGAAATCGTCCGCGGCACCGGTATCCGCCGCTACGCCGGTCGGGATATCCAGCGAAACCGTCTGCACCCCCACCCCGTTCATCAGCCGGCAGATGTCCCGATGTTTTTCGTCCAGCTCCCCATAGAAGCCTGTCCCATAGATGGCATCAACCAACAGATCGGTTTCGGCCAGCCGCTCCGCCAGGTACACCGGGTCCGCTTCGAATTCCACCACAGCGATCTCCATCCCGCTGAGGATTGAAAACATCGCCTGCGCCTGTTCGGTGCGGGGCTGTCCGTCGGTGAGCACAACCGCCACATTCGCGCCCGCCTCATGCAGCCGGCGGGCCACTACAAAGCCATCCCCACCGTTGTTTCCCCGTCCGCAGAAGATGGTAACAAACCTTCCCTCCACGTCGGTTATCTGCCGGATCGCGATTGCCGCCGCACTGCCTGCGTTTTCCATCAGGCGTTCCATGCTCAGGGCATATTCTGTCGAGTTGGCTTCAATGGTTTTCATCTGCTCCGCTGTTACAATCAGCATAACATCCCCCCATTCTGTCTTTTGGATAAAAAAGGGCTTTTCCCCTGCAAAAAGTCTCCTCCTGCCGCCCTGTAGAGTGCCAAGGAGGTCCGCTGTAGCTCTCGGTGCGGCAAACGGAAGGGGGTCTGCCCCTCAACCCCGCCACCTTTGAAATGGTGGACGAAACTTTTGATGAAATACAAAACAAGTTTTCATTCCCCGGCAGATCGGTTGAAACGAACGGGCCGGACCGTTTGCCTTGCCGGGAAATGACGCCTTGGCCTGTAAGGTATGTCCATAGAGGGCCTGTGATTTTTTCAAAAAACAAGCCTTAAATAAGGATAGCATAAGAGAGCCGCGGAAAAAGGCAGATTTACGCGGACGGCAGGTTTTTGACAAATCGCTCGATCCGTTTCAGGGCCTCGAGCAGGTGCTTGATCGAATAGGAATAGGACACACGGACATGACCTTCACCGCTTGCGCCGAGCGCATCCCCTGGAACGACCGCTACCCGTTCCTTTTCGAGCAGCTTCATGCAGAATTCGTTGCTGGTCATGCCGGTCGACCGGATGCTTGGAAAGACGTAGAATGCACCCTCCGGCTCAAAACAGCTCAACCCGATCCGGTTGAACCCGTCAACCACCAGACGCCGGCGCATATCATACTCGCTGCGCATCGCCTCGATCGCTTCATCGCAGTTCTTCAATGCCTCGACCGCTGCATACTGGCTGGTTGTCGGGGAGCACATGATCGCAAACTGATGCAGCTTGATCATCTGCCGGATGATCGGCGCAGGGCCGGCTGCATAGCCAAGACGCCAACCGGTCATGGCGTAAGCTTTGGAAAAACCGTTGACCAGAATGGTACGTTCCCGCATCCCGTCCAGCTCGGCAATCGAGACGTGCCGTTCCGATCCATAGGTCAGCTCGGCATAAATCTCATCCGAAAGCACGAGGACATCGGTTCCGCGCAGTACCTCCGCGATCTCCTCCAGATGGTTCCGCCGCATGACCGCGCCGGTCGGATTGTTGGGGAACGGCAGGATCAGCAGTTTGGTTTTGGGGGTTAAATGCTCCCGAAGCTGTGCAGCGGTCAGACGGAAATCATCCTCAACACGGGTCGCGATCGGCACCGGGACCCCGCCTGCCATCCGGGTAAGCGGGTCATAACAGACAAAGCATGGTTCGGGAATCAGCACCTCTTCCCCTTCGCCGGGATTGATCGTAGCCCGGATGCACAGGTCGATCGCCTCGCTCCCGCCGACGGTGGCAAAGACATCGGTTTTGGGGTCATAGGAAAGGGTAAAACGGCGTTTGAGATAGTTGCAGATCTCTGTACGCAGCGTGATCAAGCCCGCGTTTGCGGTGTAAAAGGTGTGCCCCTTCTCCAGGCTCTCGATCCCTGCACGGCGGATCTCCCACGGGGTTTTAAAATCCGGCTCCCCAACGCCAAGGGAGATCACATCATCCATCTCCGCCGCGATGTCGAAAAATCTGCGGATACCAGATGGTTTGAGGGCGGCGGCCGATCTGCTCAACAGCTTATCATAATCCATCACTGGGAAGTTACCTCCCGTTCATCCCGAGGGGCGTCTGCCATCAGCAGGCCGCGCTCCTTGTATTTTTTCAGGATAAAATGGGTACTGGTCGACTGTACTGCATCCAACGGAGCCAGCCGGTGCGCCACAAACAGGGCAATGTCCTTGAACGTTTTGCCGCTGATCGTCAGCGCAAGGTCATAGCCGCCGCTCATCAGGTAGCAGGTCTCGACCTCGGGAAACTGCGAGATGGTGTAGGCGATCTCCTCAAACCCCATCGTTGCCTTCGGAGTCACCTTGATCTCGATCCGCGCAGAAACGAGATTATGTCCGGTCTTATCCCAGTCGATCAGCGCTTTGTAGCCCCGGATGATCCCCTTCTGCTCCAGTCCGGCGATCGTGTCGGAAATTTCCCGCACAGTGACGCCAAGCATCACTGCAAGCTGCTCATGGGAAAGCTGCGCATCATCCGCAACTAGCTTTAACAATTTGATGATATCAATCTCTTTCATACGTTCACAACTCCTTTTTCCTCAATCTGGATCAACAGCGGATGGCGCTCCCGGTAGAAGGTATAACTCCCAAAGCCCGCATCCGCCAGAATCTGTCTGGCCTGGTCAAACCCGGCGCCCAGCGTATGTATCTGGTGGGAGTCCGAGCCAATCGTCACAAACTCCCCGCCCAGTTCCCGAAACCGCCGGATATACGGCGCTGGCGGCATTGTATCCGCAAGCGGCCCGGAGAGACCGGAAGTATTGATCTCCAGCCCTTTGCCCTCCTGTGCGGCAAGCCGAAGGATTGCATCCGTCAGGTCACTGTACCGCCCGAGATCGACCGGGATCTTATGCCTGCCGGTGATGTATCGGATTGGATAGGTCAAATGCGCCACTACGTCAAATTCTCCCAGCTGCATCGACCGGAGCAGTGATGTGAAATAATAGGTCAGATAGCGGTCGATCTCCTGCGGTGTCCATCGGTCGAACGGATGGTAAAAGATGTCCGTCCCGCCCTCATCATTGTGGACCGAAAGCAGGATCATATCGAACGGGCGGCCTGCCACCTGACGCGCAAGCTCGGGACGGTGATGCACCCCCGAAATCTCGACCCCGGTATGCAATGTCAGACGGCCCTGAAATACCTTGGCCGCCTTGCCCACATCGAAGATTGACTGTGAAATCCGCTCTGCGAACTGCCCGGATTCGTACTCCTCCAGCTCGCAGTGATCGGTGACGCAGAATCCGGAAAGCCCTGCCGCTACGGCCTGTTCACACAGGAGCATCACCGAGCTTTCCGCATCGGGTGAATTGCTGGAATGCACATGACTGTCAAAAATTCTCATCTGTAACCCCCATCCTCTATCTTTGCTGGTTTTGTCTGAACCCTGATGAATCATGATATGCTGGTAATTTATTGTACCATCTTCTGCGCCGGTTTGCAATCCTGTCTTCCAATCCGTCTTTTTACCCGCTGAATCGTTGAAAATTCATCCAACCAGTGCTATAATTGAAACACTTGAAAAGAATCGGGATAAGCAAAGGTCCTTTCTTTAAGAATCTGTTTCGTATACTAGAGATTGTTTGAAAAAAGGAGGAGGCGTCATGCCGTATATCAAAGTGACCAGTGGCAGTTTAACCGCAGAGCAGAAGGAACTGCTCATCAAACGTCTCACGCAGGTGGCTTCCGAAATAATGGAGGTTCCGCCTGAATTTTTCATGGCTGTAATTGAGGAACTTCCTGACCAGAACATCGGGATTGGCGGCAGAACAATCGGCCTGATCAAGCAGGACTATCAAAGAAGTACGGGTGATCTGCATGAGTGACCGCGATCTGATCCGGGTGATCTCCTTCAACCTCAAGCGGGATTTCGGCATCCCGCTCAACCACACCCACAAATGGAGGGAACGCCGCGCACTCGCGGCGCAGTTTATCCGGGAAAGCGGCGCAACAATCGTCGGCGTGCAGGAGCTTCTGCCCAATATGCGCGAGGATGTCGGCCGCCTGCTGGATGTCGATTACAGCATCCTCGGGTTTGGGCGGTTCCGCGGCCTCAAGCCCAAAGACGACGAGCACAGCGATATTATCATTAAAAATCAGGAAGCCAAAGTCAGCCTGATTAAAACCTTCTGGCTTTCCAAAAGCCCTGAAAAACTCAGCCGCGCTTACTATGCAGTATTCCCGCGGATCTGTACGGTCGCGGAAGTTTACATTAAACGACTCGATCGGTCGATCCGGGTGTTTAATACCCATCTCGACCATATCTGCGGGATCGCGCGGCTGCTTGGGGTGCAGGTCATCCTCGACTATATGGAGAAATACCAGCAGCAGTGCCCTCTGCCGACCATCCTGATGGGGGATTTCAACTGCAAGCCCAGCAGCAAACCGGTTCAGTTCCTGCGCAACTACGCTGCTGATCGGAGCGGCTTGCACCTTACTGATGTGTACACCCGGTTTGATCCGTCCTGCCTTTCGAATACGCTGCACAATTTCAGTGGAAAAATTCGGAAAGGCGCCTGCCCGATCGATTATATCTTTGTTTCCGATGAATTCGAGATTATTGATTCCCAGATTGTAACCGATCCGATCAACGGGTTGTATCCGTCCGACCATTACCCTCTGCTGGCCACCCTCCGCCTGAAGGACACCCCCTCCGATCTGGAATATACTGAATAACGAGGTGATTGATATGCCGCAGATGAACAAGGGCGGTAAATTTATTTTTGGAAAGTCAGTCATACAACCGGATGGTGCCGTCCAAATCCCTGCCCAAGCCATTCAGGAATATCAAATCACGACGGAAGGCAGGGTGTATCTGTTTACGGGAAGCAAGGTCACAGGCGGATTCTGCGTCACCCGGAAAGGACTGTTGGAGCCGTCCAAGCTCGGCCACATTTTGACCGAGAACCCGGATCTGCTGCATTATACTGCGGCACCCGGCGTATTCTTGAGATACAAAGGGCGTTCCTACTGCTGGACCACCATTACAAACGATGGAAAAATCGCCCTGTCCAAAAACATGATGGATTTTCTGGAACTGGCGCCAGGAAACGCTCTCCTGTCCATCCGAAGCAGCGACATTGCTTTCACAATGGGCGTAAAAGGTCCCCTTTTGGAGAAAGCGCAAAACTATGAGGGGGAGATTCCGATATTCTGATGCATTTTTAAAGGGGAGCAAAGAGCTGCGGCATCCATCTGAAAAAGGAGTGCGTATGGGTGTTCTTCCACGAAAATCCTGCTTCTCAAATTATTTTACAAATTTCATAAATTTTTTCCCTTTTTAGGTTGACAACTCCATCTTTCTTTGCTATAATAATCAAGCGTTGTGAATCACTTCGTCAGCATGATCCATTAGCTCAGCTGGCAGAGCACCTGACTTTTAATCAGGGTGTCCGGAGTTCGAGTCTCCGATGGATCACCAAAATATGGGCCCGTAGCGCAGCTGGGAGCGCGTACGGTTCGCATCCGTAAGGTCGAGGGTTCGATCCCCTTCGGGTCCACCATAAAAATCATGTAAGGTTTTTTAGGCTTTGCATGATTTTTTTGCAGGTTCGGAAATCAAAGCGGTCTTATTTTCAGGAAGGAGTTTTTTTATGAGCCTGAAAAAATGTCTTTTAACAGGTCTTGCGAGTGTCCTTGTGCTCTCTGCCGTCACTGTACCCGCTTCGGCGCATGGGCATCGCCGCGCTGTTGCAGTACAGCAGCGGACGGTCTATCCCACCTGCGCGGTTGCAGACTGCACCCTGTCCGGCATCCACACACATGATGGTATCTCCTGTTGCCGTCACAGCCAGCAAAGCGGTATTTGTGACTACTGCGGCAATGATTGCGGTGCACAACTATGCGCCGTGGAAGGTTGCGCTCTGTCGGGTGTCCACACCCATAATGGTGCCTCCTACTGTCATCACAACCAGGAAAATGGTTCCTGTACCCATTGCGGCACTTATTTTGGGGTACCGTCAACGTCCGCAGCCCCCTATTACAGCGGGCACCATGGCGGCCACTGTCGTACATGGTACTAATTTCTCCGTCTCTTCAAAGAGTTAAAAGGGCATCCGCTTTCTGCGGATGCCCTTTCTATCTGTGATTTACGCTAAGAACTGATTGCAAGCGCAACTTCGAATCATGCGGCCTCTGTTTTTAAAGCACGAGAGGCATTGAGTACCGCGAGTATCATAACACCTACATCCGCAAAGATCGCCGCCTGCATACTGGCAAGACCCACTGCACCGAGCAGGAGGATCAATCCCTTGACGCCCAGCGAAAAGACGATGTTCTGCTTGACAATTCGCAGGGTCTTTTTAGAAATCCGCATTGCAGAGGCGATCTTGGAGGGCTGGTCATCCATTAAAACAATGTCGGCAGCCTCGATTGCGGCATCAGACCCCAATCCCCCCATCGCGATCCCGATATCTGCCCGGGAAAGGACTGGGGCATCATTGATCCCATCACCAACAAACGCCAGCTTTCCCTTGGCAGACTTCTGTTCCAGCAGTTCCTCCACCCGCGCTACCTTATCTGCGGGAAGCAGGCCGGCATGGAACGAATCAAGTCCGAGTTGTCCGGCGGTCTGCTCGGCGACCGCCCTTGCATCACCGGTCAGCATGACTGTCTGACGGATTCCCATTTGTTTCAGTGCAGCGATCGCTCCGGCCGCATCAGGCTTGACCGTATCGGAAATCACGATATGTCCACCATAGCAGCCATCTACCGCAATGTGCACCACTGTACCGGTCAGATGGCAGTCATGCCACTGCACACCGGTTCGGTCCATCAGTTTCCCGTTTCCGGCACAGATCAGAAGCCCATCAACCCGCGCTTGCACCCCATGCCCCGAAAGTTCCTCCACATCAGAGACCCGGCTGCTGTCGATCGGTTTGCCGTACGCCTGACGCAAAGAACGCGAGATCGGATGGTCGGAAAAGCTCTCGGCAAGCGCCGCAAGCTCCAGCAGCCGGCTCTCTGGCAGCGTATCAGGGTGCACAGCTGTAACTTGGAATACCCCTTTGGTAAGGGTCCCGGTCTTGTCAAAAACGACAATTTCGGTTTCAGAGAGCGCTTCCAGATAATTGCTGCCTTTAACCAGAATCCCAGCTTTGGAAGCGCCTCCGATTCCGCCGAAAAAGCTGAGTGGGATCGAGATCACCAGTGCACAGGGGCAGGAGATGACAAGGAAGATTAGTGCACGTTCAATCCAGGTATTCCAGGAACCGCCGAGCAGAAGCGGAGGAAGCAGGGCGAGCAGAACCGCACCAATTACGACGACAGGGGTATAATAGCGGGCGAACTTGGTAATAAAGTTCTCGGCGCGGGCTTTTTTGCTGCTCGAATTTTCTACCAGATCGAGAATTTTTGATACGGTAGACTCCCCGAATTCCTTGCTGACACGCACCCGCAGCAAACCGCTCTGATTGATACAGCCGCTGATTACATCATCCCCCGCAGCGACCTCGCGTGGAAGGGATTCTCCAGTCAGCGCCGCCGTATCCAGTGAGGAACTGCCTTCGATGATCACGCCATCAAGCGGGATTTTCTCCCCCGCCTTAATGACAATGACGTCCCCCACCGCAACTTCATCCGGATCGACCTGTTCGAGTGCACCGCCTCGCTCGATGTTGGCGTAGTCGGGCCGGATGTCCATCAATGCGGTGATCGACTGGCGGGATTTCCCGACCGCATAGCTCTGGAAAAGCTCGCCGATCTGGTAGAAGAGCATGACCTCCACCGCTTCGGGAAACTCGCCGAGCACAAATGCACCGATCGTAGCAAGCGCCATCAGAAAATTCTCGTCAAAGACCTGTCCATGTGCGATGTTGCGCGCTGCTCTCCAAAGAACATCCCAGCCAACCACTGCATAAACCGTAATAAAATAGAACAGCCGGAGTACCCCGCTCAACGGGAGCAGAAACGAAAGCGCGAACAGAACCGCGCTGGCCAGAATCCGCGTCAGCATCTTTTTTTGCTTCCTGCTCATCGGTATATCCCCTTCCTAACCGGATACCGGTTACAATTTGATGGCACAATCGGGTTCTACCCGTTTGCAGACCCGCACAATCTCCTGCATGATCTCGTCAAAGCGGCTGTCGTCCGCATCAACAGTGAGCTTCTGTGCCATAAAGCTGACAGCTGCATCGTTTACGCCGTTGATTTTTTTGATCGCAGCCTCCATCTTGGCGGCGCAGTTTGCACAGTCGAGATCCACCATTTTAAAATGCTTTTTCATCAGAATACCCCTCCATAATAATTGAATTATTTTTTTCCTTATTCTGCAACATGCTCCATCCCCTGGTCGATGATCGTGCGTACATGCCCATCCGCCAGAGAGTAGAACACGGTCTTGCCGTCCCGCCGGTATTTAACCAGTTTGCTCTTTTTGAGCACCTGAAGCTGGTGAGAGATCGCTGACTGTGTCATATTGAGCAGTTGAGCGATATCACAGACGCACATCTCCGATTCAAACAACAGATAGAGAATCTTGATCCGGGTGGAATCCCCGAAAATTTTGAACAGCTCGGCCAGATCAAACAAAATCTCGTCCTCGGGCATCTGCTGATTGACCTTATCCACAATCTCCTGGTGCACGTGCATCAGTTCACATCGTTCCGCACTGCTGGTTTCCGACATATCATATTCACATCCTTTCATATGAATGATTGTTCATGTGTTTATTATAATCCTTTTTCGAAAAAAGTCAATAAGGAATTTTGCTAAAAAACCTAAAAAATGCTGTGGAACCGAACGGCAGAAAGAGAGCCAAAGTGCCAACATAAACAGAGACGGACAGCCGATAATGGCTGTCCGTCTCTGTATTTTTTGTAAGTGATTTCAAAAGACTGCTCTCTACAGGTCAACCGCCAACAGGCGATGCTGTCTGAGCAGATGTCATCGTTTCAATAATGATCTGGTAAAGCTCCTCCGGGGAAACATTGATCGAGCCATACTCAACCACAAAACCATCCTGATAGAGGATACCCACGTTTCCATGATACTGCTTTTCATCCCCCGGCTCATCGGACGGGAGCAGCCGCGCCTCTAATATCTGCTGGGTAACCTCTTCCGCCCGGAAAATTGGGTTGTTCGTTGTATAGAAATACGCCTCTGGGATTGAGTCCGCATACGGGATTTCATACAGCCGCAGGTCGAATGTCTCCGGCTTGTCAGGATCTGCAAGATAGGCCGACCGTTCCTCGGTATAATCCTGGACCGAAACCCGCAGTTCTTTTGTGTAATCCTGACTGAAAAAACTGACTGAAAGCGTATAGGTATCTATGCCGCCGCCCGAATAGTAGGTCCCCTCCGGTGCGGATTTGGGTAGCCAGTTCCCCCAAGGCAGCTGCTCCCGCGCCTGTTCCAACGATTCCAGCGGCCGGTAATCGGGAGCTGCCATCTTGGGGGCATAGTCCTCACCCGTGTTCTCTCCTATGTCGCCCTCCGCACTCCCTTCCAGCGACCGTCCCATCTTTGGCTCCGGTTCATAGCTGGCTGGTATACCGGCCGATGGTTCTATCACCAGGTTGGCCCCCCCTGCGGGCGCATCCTCTTTCAACTCTGTCAGGGTATCATCCCCGATGGAAAACGACTGCGCCTCTGGCACTCCTCCAAACCCAGCGTCTAAAGGTTCAGGCATATCCTCAGGAAAAGCTACCGCAGCGTTCTGCAAACTAGCCTTCTCCTCCTGCCCGATCAGTGCCTCCGAACTTTTTTCCATACCATTCATCACTCTGACCGACCCCAGAACCACTACAAAACAGGCAGCAACCCCGACAAGCGCTCTCCAATACCGGTATCTCCGCGGTTTTTCCTCTTTCAGATCGAGATATTCCAGTTGATAGCGCATCCTGTCCGGCTGAAGCGAATGGGGGAGCTTGATATCCTGGTTGAGGGCATCAAACCGCCCGCGCAAAAATTCCAGATTTTCCTGCAATTCTTTTTCTTTTGCCACATTCACACGCATTCACTCCTTTCTGTCCTGCCTAGCTTTCCAACTGGGCGCGCAGCTTCTTCAAAGTGCGGTGCAGCTTGGAGCTAACCGTTCCCTGAGGCGCACCGAGGATTTGGGCGGTTTCCCGTACGGTATATCCCTGCACCACCGCAAGCGCGACAATCTGCCGTTCCTGTGCATTGAGGGTTTCCAGCGCATGCAGGAGCGCGATCTTCTGGGTAGACTGCGCTTCCACCCCGTCCCCCTCTTCTGAAAGGTCGAGGAAATCGTCAATGTCCAGCTGATTGCGCCCGTTTATGTACTGCCCAATCTTCCGCTTGCACCGGATCGACAGGATTCGCATAATCCATGGTTTAAAGCTGTTCTCGTCCCGCAGCTTTCTAATCCCCTTATATGCTTCGATGAATGTTTCGCTTACCACATCCTGTGCATCATGGGAATTGCCCAGCGAATAGAGCGCAACGCGATAGAGGTCCTCCGCAATCTGCTGGTAGACCTTTGCAAAGCTGTCCTTATCCCCAAGGCGCGCCTGCCTCACCGCATTTATGTCAACAACCATCTTATACCACCATTCTCCTGCCAAGCGGTTCACTTATATAGTGGCCCGCTGGCTCCCTTTTACTGCACATTTGTAAAATTTTTATAATCAAGGGAGCGCTGCACATAACAGCGCTTTCAAAAACGAAAAATGTGCCGGCAGTCCCCACCGGCACATTCAGTATAACACACTATGTTCCGTTTGCCTATGCTTCTATAATATCGGTCGGATTTTCCACTGTCAGAATTGCGTAGACACAGGTGGTCACCACCGAAAGAAAGTTCGCAAGCAGGTTGATCTGCGTCTGGGTCAGGTTATCGCAGAGGATATTTGCTACTGTCGCAGCGACATAAATAAACTGCGCTCCCTGCCCGCTTTTCGGCTGCGGAGCCTCGTTGGAAAGCCCTCTTGCCGTTGCGGCTGCGCCCTTCTGCCCCTTAATCGGGCCGAGACTTCCTACCGTACTCGCGGTTCCTGTCGCGCTCGTGCTGTCGAGCGCTCCTGCACCCGCCGCCCCTACCACGCCTGCCGAGCCTGTCTCCATATGCACCACCTCCCCACACAGTTTATGCAGAGAGGATCCTTTTAGCCAACCTTCATTTTAAGATCACCGCTTTTGATCCAGCCCATCCGGAGGAAGAAATGGTAGAACACCATCGTCAAAACCGCAGGCAGGATCACCTGCATGACCGCCATTTCCGCCAACAGGATCGGAAATGCCGTGTCTGCACCCATCGCAGCGACCGTTCCAAACTGTCCAACCAGCCCGCTAGTGCCCATTCCTGCGCCTGAAGCGGTGTTGGTCATCCCGAGCACTCGGGTCGAGATAGGGCCGAGGATTGCGCCTGCCAGCGTTGGAGGGACCCACAGCATCGGACGGCGCATGATGTTTGAGAACTGAAGCATCGAGGTGCCGACTCCGACGCTCACAAGCCCACCCCAGCCATTTTCTTTGAAGCCCATCACCGCAAAGCCGACCATCTGTGCGCAGCAGCCAACAGTCGCCGCACCGGCAGCAATCCCGCTCAGATCAAGCATGATGCAGAGAGCAGCCGAGGAGATCGGCGCAGTGAGCGCCATGCCGACCACCACTGAAACGATAATTCCCATAGGGATCGGAGACAGCTCGGTCGCGGTATTGATGATCCCGCCGAGAAAACTCATGAAATCCTGGACATACGCACCTGTAAAATCACCGATCAGGCCACCTGAAACGATCGTGACAATCGGAGTGAGGATGATATCCACCCCGGTTTTCCCGGCGACCAGCGAACCGATTTCACTCCCAGCCACCGCCGCTATGTACGCGCCAACCGGCCCGCCTGCCGCGTAACCAATCGCACCACAGGCCACACAGGAGAAGGTGACCAGCGGTTTGGAGCCAAGCCCCCAGGCCACCGCGGTACCGATCGCCGCGCCGACCACCGGCGAGGAAGCGGACAACACCTCGGTGAGCACCGACAGGAAACCCAATCCCGGCAGCTTGGCAAGCTGAGAGATCACCAGACCGATGATGAGCGAAGAGAACAGCCCGAGTGCCATAGCGCTCATCGCGTCGATCAGGTAACGTTTGAAAAACTTTTTGACCAGATCCATTGCATACAACCCTTTCTTACTCTGGCAGTTTGCCGAGGCAAACCCTGCATACCCGACCGGGTGCCGCGCGTACGCGGCTCCCCTGATCCGGATACAGGTTTCGTCCCGCGTCCTGTGGTTCCCTGCCATTTCATCGGTTGCGCAACAAAGCCATTTTTTGTTTTTAGACCCCTCCGGGCCTTTTGCATTCTAGCATAATTTACCGGGCCCGTCAACCAGCTTTTGAAGATCAGCGGTTTTTCGCGCCGATGTCCCGGCGCAGATGCATCCCCTCAAAGGAGATATTCTCTGCGGCAGCATAAGCCGCCCTGACCGCCTGTTCCCCGTCCGGCGCGGTACAGGTCACGCCCAGCACTCTGCCGCCTGCGGTCAGATAGGAATCTCCATCCCGCTTGGTACCTGCGTGATAAACCGTCGCACCGGGGACTTGCCCTTCCGCATCCAAGCCGGAGATCTGCTTGCCGGTTTCGTATTTCACCGGATACCCCCCGCTTGCGAGGATCACGCAGGCAGCGCTGTCCTTCGAAAAACGGACCTCGGTTTCCGCCAGCCGTTTTTCCGAAATCGCCAGCATGATCTCGAGCAGGTCGGTTTCGAGCAGAGGAAGCACCACCTGTGTCTCGGGATCGCCAAAGCGGCAGTTGTATTCGATCACATACGGGCCTTTCGGGGTGAGCATCAGCCCAAAATAGAGGCAGCCGGAAAACGGCCGGCCTTCCGCCTTCATCGCATTGAGAGTCGGGCGGAAAATTCGATCCATGCAGGTCTGCGCTACCTCTGGCGTATAATGGATGTTAGGGGCAACGGTGCCCATCCCGCCGGTATTCAACCCCTGGTCGCCGTCCAGCGCGCGCTTGTGATCCATCGACGAAACCATCGGTACGACCGTCTCTCCGTCGCAGAACGCCAATACGCTGACTTCCGGTCCGGTCAGGAACTCCTCAACCACCACCTGGCTGCCCGACGCGCCGAACACCCGGTCCTCCATGATGCTGTGCAGGGCATCCACCGCTTCTGTTTGATTCTGGGCGATAATGACCCCTTTGCCGAGCGCAAGCCCATCTGCTTTGATGACAACCGGATATTCCCCCCGCTGCTCGATATACGCAATCGCCGCTTTCGGGTCGGAAAAGACCTCGTAAGCCGCAGTCGGGATGCCGTATTTTTTCATCAAATTTTTGGAAAACACCTTGCTTCCCTCGATCTGTGCAGCCGCCTTATCTGGGCCGAACGTCCGGATACCCGCCGCATGCAGCGCATCGACCATCCCGAGCACCAGCGGGTCGTCCGGCGTGACCACCACAAAATCGACGCCCTGCCCCTTGGCAAACGACACCATTCCTTCGATGTCGGTCGCCTTGACCGGCACACATTCCGCATCCGCCGAGATACCGCCGTTACCGGGCGCGCAGTAGATTTTTTCTGCCTTCGGATTCTCTTTGAGTTTCCGGATCACCGCGTGTTCGCGGCCCCCTGAACCCACCACCAATAGTTTCATTCATTTTCCCTCCATACAGCTTGCGGGGATGCGCAGAACGCATCCCCGCAGAGATTTTTCAATGATGGAACAGCCGGATGCCGGTAAACGCCATCGCAATGCCATATTTGTTACAGGTTTCGATGACATGATCGTCACGAATTGAGCCTCCCGGCTGCGCGATATACCGCACCCCGCTCCGATGTGCACGCTCTATGTTGTCTCCGAACGGGAAAAATGCGTCCGAACCGAGTGATACGCCATCCAGCGTGTCGAGCCATGCGCGTTTTTCCTCGCGGGTGAGAGGTGCGGGACATTCGGTGAAAAACTGCTGCCACGCTCCGTCGGCGAGCACATCCATGTAATCGTCCGAGATATAAACGTCGATCGTGTTATCCCGGTCGGGGCGGCGGATGCCCGCTTTAAACGGCAGGTTCAGCACCTTTTCATGCTGGCGCAGATACCAGATGTCCGCCTTATTGCCCGCCAGACGGGTACAGTGGATCCGGCTCTGCTGGCCTGCCCCCACGCCGATCGCCTGCCCGCCTTTGGCATAACAGACCGAATTGGACTGAGTGTATTTCAGGGTAATCAGCGCGATGATAAGGTCACGTTTTGCGTCCTCGGTCATCTCTTTTTCGTCGGTGACCAGATTTTCCAGCAGCGCCCCGCTGATCTCCAGCTCATTTCTGCCCTGCTCAAAGGTGATCCCAAACACGTCCTTATGCTCAACCGGCGCGGGACAATAGTCCGGGTCGATCTTCACGACGTTGTATCCGCCCTTACGCTTGGTTTTCAGGATCGCGAGCGCTTCCTCGGTATAACCGGGCGCAATGATCCCGTCCGAGACCTCCCGCGCGAGCAGGGTAGCGGTTTCCGCGTCGCAGATATCCGAAAGCGCGGCCCAGTCGCCGTAGCTGCTCATCCGGTCGGCGCCGCGCGCGCGCGCATAGGCACAGGCGACTGGTGAAAGCGCGAGGTCATCCACGAAATAAATCTTCTTTTCGGTCTCGGTCAACGGCAATCCAACCGCCGCCCCTGCCGGACTGACATGTTTAAATGAAGCTGCACTCGGCAGGCCAGTTGCCGCTTTGAGTTCCCGGACAAGCTGCCAACTGTTGAACGCGTCGAGAAAGTTGATATAGCCGGGTTTGCCGTTCAGTACCTCAACCGGAAGTTCCCCCGCCTGCATAAAGATTCTGGCTGGTTTCTGGTTGGGGTTGCAGCCGTATTTGAGTTCGAGCTGGTTTGCCATGCTGTTCCTCCTCACTGGTTTTGATTCACAATTCGTGTTTCGCAGGTGCCCGCTTCCACGTCGATATACCGCACAAAAAGCGAAACCTTGTTATCCGGGTTGAGCGCATTCCAGACCGCGTCGGTAAATGCGTCGATCCCACCGTCGATCCCGACGCAGGCCGGTTCCCCCTCAAACGACGGGATCGGGTTGCCGTCGCACCGGTAGGTGTGGATAAAATGCCCCTCTCCTGCAACCGGTTCCATATATTCATAGAAAAACCGCTGGACACTGTCCGGGTTGCCGTTCGCACTCTTGAGAATCGAGAGCTGATACCGGAATCCCTCAAGCGCACCCGAGATGCGCGGCGTGAAGTTAGGCGGGTCCGGCTCAAAAGTGCGGGTACGGAGCGCCTCTTCGAAGGTCCTGCCCTGCTGGAACGCTTCATAGACGGTATCCGTCTGGTCGCCGTTGGTCACGACGGTCACAACGCCGTCAGAGTATCCCCGCATCGGGGCTGACCCTGCGCCCTGCACAACGGGGGGCTGCTCCCCCGCGCGGATAAAAGCGATTGGCCCGTCCCCGGTTCCCGATTCCAACGACCGGAACACCCGCACCGGATGATAGATAATCAGGCTGGGGTCGGTCAGTTTGGCGGGATCGAACGCCTGGGTACGGATTCCCTCCCCGTCCTCCACAAAGACGCGGTTGCGGCTGTTCTCGCTGCGCCCCATGATGAAATAGGCGATTACCGCATGTTGGCCGTCGGCATGTTTTCCAATCACGATACCGCGCCCGGGATAGCTGTTGTTTTGCAGAAGCTGTTCCAGATTTTGTCTGTTTGACATCTCCATCCTCCGTCTCAGTTGGATTTCGCGTTGCAGACCAGCGCGACCGCGCGGGGCAGCAGTTCCCATTCGGCTTGCTCCATCACCCGCCGCTGCAATGTCTCAGGGGTGTCGCTCGGCAGCACCTCCACCGCCTTTTGCAGGATAATCTGCCCACCGTCGGTCACCTCGTTGACAAAATGTACCGTTGCGCCGGTCACCTTGACCCCATAGGTCAGCGCCGCCCGATGTACCCGGATACCATAATACCCGTCCCCACAGAACGCAGGGACCAGAGAAGGATGCACATTGATGATCCTGCGTGTGTAGTTGCTCACGATCTCGCTCCCAAGGATGTGCAGGAATCCGGCCAGCACAACCAGATCCGCATCAGCGCGCTGGAGCGCCGCAAGGATTGCCGCATCGTAGTCCTCACGCGCCTTATAAAAGCTGCGGGGGATGACCTCACAGGGAATCCCCGCTTTTTCCGCCCGTTTGATGGCGTAAGCATCCGGATTCGAGCTGATCACCTGAACGATCTCACCCGCACCCAGCTCGTCACGGGCCTGCGCGTCGATCAGCGCCTGAAGGTTGGTGCCGCCGCCCGAAACCAGTACCACAATCCGTTTTAACATAATTCGATCCCCTTTTCGCCGTTCTCAATCTGTCCGATAACCTTCGCCCGCTCGCCATGCGCGTTCAAGATCGCGACCGCGCGGTCCGCGTCCTCCCCGCCAACTGCCAGGATCATCCCGACCCCCATATTGAAGGTGTTGAACATATCATGTTCCGGAATACCGCCTGTCTTCTGAATCAGGTCGAAGATTGGCAGAACCTCGACTGCCGCACGTTCTATTTTGGCGCGCTTCCCATTGGGCAGAGCGCGCGGAATGTTCTCATAGAAGCCGCCTCCCGTGATGTGGGAGACCGATTTGACTGTCAGCTCCTCCATCACCGCCAACACCGGTTTGACATAGATTTTAGTCGGGGTGAGCAGCGCTTCGCCAAGGGTCATGCCCAGTTCGTCGTGATGTTGGGACAGCCCGCCCTTCTCGACATCAAATACCTTGCGCACGAGGGAGAATCCGTTGGAATGCACCCCGCTGGAGGCGATCGCAACCAGCGCGTCCCCCGCTTCGACCCGGCCAGGGTCGAGAATTTTGGAGCGGTCGACCGCCCCGACCGAGAACCCCGCAAGGTCGTATTCCTCCTCCGGGTAAAACCCAGGCATCTCGGCAGTTTCGCCGCCGGTCAGCGCGCAGCCTGCCTGCACACAGCCTTCGGCCACGCCCGAAACGATGGTCGCGATCTTTTCCGGGACATTCTTCCCGCAGGCGATATAGTCCAGGAAGAGGAGCGGCTTCGCGCCGCAGCAGACGATGTCATTGACGCACATCGCAACACAGTCGATCCCAACAGTATCGTGTTTATCCATCAGGAATGCCAGCTTGAGCTTGGTGCCGACTCCGTCGGTGCCCGCACAGAGAACCGGATGCGGCATCCCTGTGAGATCCATCTCAAACAGGCCGCCGAATCCACCGATCCCGCCGAGTACCCCGCTGGTCATCGTTCGTGCAACATGCGCTTTCATCAGCTCCACAGCCTTGTATCCGGCGGTCACATCGACGCCTGCCGCTTTATAGGCGTCGGAATAACTATTCTGCATCTGTCTCTTCCTCCTGCTTCGCTGCGCTGATCTTTTTTTCAAACTTGTTTTTCTGCATCTTATCAGGCACCGCAATCGGGTATTCCCCTGAGAAACAGCCCACGCAGAACCCGCAGTTGGCGCCCTGGGCAATCTCCTTGACCCCATCAATGCTGAGATAGGTCAGCGAATCCACCCCGATCTGTTTGGCGATCTCGGGGACGGTCATCCGGCAGGCGATCAGCTTGTCCCGGCTGTCGATGTCGGTGCCGAAATAACAGGGATTTTTAAACGGCGGCGCTGTAACCGCAAAATGCACCTCGCGCGCACCTGCATCACGCAGCAGACGGACGATCCGCGCACAGGTGGTTCCGCGGACGATCGAATCGTCGATCAATACCACCCGCTTGTCCCGGACGGTTTCAGCAATCACGTTCAGCTTGATCCGCACCGAATCCTCCCGCTGGCCCTGGGTGGGCTGGATGAAGGTACGGCCGATATAGCGGTTTTTGATGAACCCGACCCCATACGGGATACCGCTCTCCTGGGAATAGCCAAGCGCAGCATCCAGACCCGAATCCGGCACGCCGACCACCACATCCGCCTCCACCGGATTTTCCCGATAGAGGATGCGTCCGGCACGCTGCCGCGCCTCATGGACGCTGACTCCCTGTATCACCGAGTCGGGGCGCGCGAAATAGACATACTCAAAGACACAGAAACTCGATTCGCCGCCGCAATGGGAGTGCAGGCTATGCAGGCCGTTCTCATCGGCGATCACGATCTCGCCCGGCTCAACGTCCCGCACAAACTTCGCGCCGATGCTGTCGAGCGCGCAGGTTTCGGACGCAAACACCACGCCGCCGCTCGCTGTCTCGCCAATGCAGAGCGGGCGGAACCCGTTGGGGTCGCGCACCGCGATCAACTTTTTCGGGGACATAACGATCAGCGAATAGGCACCCTTAATCGAGTACATCGCCTTTGCAATCGCGTCCTCAATGCTGGGGGAGAGCAGCCGCTCACGGGTGATGATATAGCTGATGACCTCCGAATCATTAGTGGTGTGGAAGATCGCGCCGTTCAGCTCCAGCTGACGGCGCAGCTCGGGCGCATTGACCAGATTGCCGTTATGAGCCAGCGCCATTGCACCCTTGCAGTGACGCACCACCAGCGGCTGGGCGTTGACCGCACTGCTGTTGCCGGTAGTTGAATAGCGGCAGTGCCCGACTGCCATGGTCCCCCATCCGAGTTTTTCCAGATTGTCGCGGCTGAATACGTCAGGTACCAGCCCCACGTCCTTATGGCAGACGATCAGCCCATCATCGTTGACCGCGATCCCGCAGCTTTCCTGCCCGCGGTGCTGAAGCGCATAGAGCGCATAATAAGCGCTGCTCGCGACATCCGACTGCTCTTTCTCGTAGATACCGAATACGCCGCATTCCTCATGGATTGTATCGAACATGCTTTCACTCCTATAAAATCAGGTTCCCGGGCGGATGTTTCCACCAGGATTATTCCCCCATCAGCCGTTTCATAACCTCGTGGTAGGCATCCTCCACGCCGCCAAGATCCCGGCGGAACCGGTCCTTGTCCAGTTTTTCACCGGTCTTGCTGTCCCAGAACCGGCAGGTGTCAGGCGAAATCTCGTCCGCGAGGATGATCGTCCCGTCGCTGGTTCTGCCGAACTCGAGCTTGAAGTCGATCAGCTCGATCCCAAGGTCTTTCAGATAGGCGGTCAGGATTTCGTTCACCTTGAACGCATAATTGGCGATTGTCTGAAGCTCCTCCGGGGTGGCAAGCTCCATTGCAAACACATGATAGTCGTTAATCATCGGGTCGCCCAGCTCATCGTCCTTATAGCTGTACTCAAGGACGGTTTTGGCAAGTTTTTTGCCCTCGGGCAGCCCGAGCCGTTTGGAGAGCGAACCGGCCGCAATGTTGCGGACAATGACCTCCAGCGGGACGATCGTGACCTTTTTCACAAGGGTTTCACGGTCGGAAAGCTCCTCGATCAGGTGGGTCGGGATGCCATTTTTCTCAAGCAGGCGCATCAGGTGGTTGGAAACCTTGTTGTTGATCATCCCCTTTTCGGCGATCGTGCCTTTTTTCAGACCGTTAAACGCGGTCGCGTCGTCCTTGTAATCAACGATGTAGGCATTGGGATCATCGGTTTTAAACACCTTTTTCGCTTTTCCTTCATAAAGCTGTTCCAGTTTTTTCATAATTATCGTCTCCTTCTCTATCCATCAATCTATCAGGACTGAAATTGTTCCTGTATCTTTGCATCTTTTTCAAGGACTTCCTGTTCCATCTGGTCTTTGCGCACAGTGAGCCGGTAGGCAACCTCTGCGTCAAACACCCCAATGATCTGGGCAGCGAGCAGGCCGGCATTCTTTGCACCGTCGATCGCAACGGTCGCAACCGGGATGCCGGCAGGCATCTGAACGGTCGCAAGCAGTGCGTCCAACCCGTCCAAGGTGGAGGACTTGACCGGGATCCCGATAACCGGCAGGGTGGTGTGTGCGGCGAGAACCCCCGCGAGATGGGCAGCCTTGCCCGCTGCCGCAATGAGCACAGCAAATCCCTTTTCGCGCGCATTGGCTGCGAACTGGCAGGCGATCGCCGGGGTGCGGTGAGCACTCATCACATGCACTTCGGTCGGAATCCCAAGCTCCTTTAGAATGTCTATCGCGCTTTTTACCACAGGCAGGTCGCTGTCACTGCCCATGATGACCGCCACTTTTTTTTCAGCCATTTTGACACATCCTTTTCTGCAAAAAAATGAAAACAGGCTGCGGTTTGGCCCGCAACCTGCAAAAATCCCGCAACTATCTCCGGATTCCCGGACAAACTGCGAAAATGCGTCCGAAGATGCAGCTATAGCGGTGCAAACCGCCATATCCCGCTGCCTGCCACATCATCCTGACGCCTCCCTTTTGGATCCTCTTTTTTAGATTCTACATGAAAACACCGATAATTTCAATTAGAAAACTGTAAACATTCAAAAGATTGGCGGGTTGGTCCAATCCTTATAGGATCATATGCCCATTTTTGTGAATTCGCACAAGGCATCCCCTGCCGGGCCGAGCCTTATATCGGACCAAGCGCACACAATTTTGAAGGCTACGCCTGCGCATCCTCCGCTTTTTCTGCACCCTCAAGCTGGGCGGGTACCTTGGCCGCATCCGCTTCCTCTGCCTGGGCCGATTCCGTCTCCTGCTCCGTTGGTGCCTCTTGCTCCTGCTTTTTCTCCAGACGGGCGCCGCACCGCGCACAGTAAAGCGCACCTACGGGGTTCGCCGCCAAGCACTCGCTGCATTTCACGACATTTTTCATCTCGTCGATCCGGTTGGTCAGCTCGGCAAGCTCTGTCCTCTGAGACTCAATCTCAGCGATGCACATGCTAATCAACTCTTCGTTCTCGGTCCCCGCCTTGTTCAGCTCGTAAATGATCTCACCCAGCTTGAGGTAGTTCGCATCAATATCCCCGCGAAGCTGCGAAGCCTGTATCTTGAGGCGGGTCAGCTCAACGACCTCCTCGGTTTTGTTTCCCGCTACCTTCGCCAGGTCTTTCGCCTTTGCAAGGACTTCATCCAGTTTTCCCATAAACACTCCATTCCGCCGCTTCGCCCCGGCTGTTTCATCCTTTACCATGCGTTTCCGCTGCGAAGAAAAATTTGCGGACGCATCGTCTGTTTCGTCTTTGTTTTGAAAATCCTCTTTTATTATAGCGCAAAGAAACAGTTGTTACAAGTAGGTTTTTGGGAACAGGCTCAATTTTCATCCCCGCCCGTAGAACTGCCGGATTTTCTCCTTGCGCGCCCGGACGGTATCAAACCGTTCGATGTACTCATACGGATATTTATAATTGAAAACCCGCTCGATCCGGCCGTCTGAGCGGCGGCAGAGCTTGGTCGCTCCTCCCGCGCCGACCGCCAGAACGGTGTGGGAATCGTCCATGATATAGATATTGTAAAGCCCCTCGGTACCGGGCTTCGCATACCCCACATTCTCCAAACTTGAAAGGCTCCCCGCCTGCCGATAAAGGTAGTAGGGGTTCAGGCCCGCACTGGTGATCCGCTGGCGCGCCTCATCCACCATGCCGCACACCAGATCCAGCTCCGCGCGTGCCTGCGGGAAGGTCAGGTCTGCCGCCCGCTTGACCGTAAGGGTATGTACGGTGATATTTTCCGGAGCGAGCCGCAGAACCCCATCAAGCGTCCGGGAAAACCCTTCGCGGGTATCGGTCGGAAGCCCGGCGATCAGGTCCATATTGATGCTGTCAAACCCTTCGCTCCGCGCCATCTGATATGCCTCCAGCAGCTGCGCCGATGTGTGCCTGCGCCCAATCTCCCTAAGTACCCCCTCTTCGAGCGTCTGCGGATTGATGCTGATGCGGTGCGCACCGTGGGACCGGATCGTCCGCAGTTTTTCCGCGGTAACGGTGTCCGGACGCCCCGCCTCCACGGTATATTCCCAAAGGCCGCTCAGATCAAACGAATCAGAGATCGTATCCATCAGCCGCGCGAGCTGCTCGGCTGTGAGGGTGGTCGGGGTGCCGCCGCCAAAATAGACCGTCCGCAGCCGCAGCCCCAGTTCGGAAACAATCCGCGCAAGATCGGCCAGTTCCTCACAGAGCCGGTCGAGATAGGCGGGGATCAGCTTTGCCGCCCGACCTATCGAATGTGAGACAAACGAGCAGTATGCACACCGGGTCGGGCAGAACGGTATCGACACATAGAGCGAAAAATCCCGCTCGGAAAGCCGGGAAAGCAGCGGTCGTTCGATCCGCGCGGTGTCAAGTGCGAGCTGGAACCGCTCCTCGCTTACCTGCCGCTCCCCGATGAAATGCCGGCGCAGGGCGGGTTCATCCAGGCCGTTTTCCATCTGGGTGAGAAACAGCCTGACCGGGCGAATACCGGTCAATACCCCCCATTGGGGCGTCAGGCCGGTCAACTGGGAAAGCAATCCATAGAGCAGGGCTGCAAATTTGTGTTCGAGCTGTTTGGGAGGATCCCCCGGTCCAGCGCGGTCCTCCAGAAGGATCACCACCGGTTTTTTGTCCTCCCAGCCCGCTGCATCAGCAAACAGCCCGCTCTGCACACGGGCACGCAGGCGCGCACGCAAAAGCAGGCGCTGCCCGTCGAGCAGGGCGTAAAGGTATTCCCTTTCCACCCCATCGTCAGGCGCACCCTCGATCACCTCGATCTTTTCTCCGAAGAAAAAGGTTTGTGCAAGCCGCTGCAGTTCGTAGCCAAACCGGTGGCCCTTAATATAGAAGGTCATCCGGCGACATCCTCACATACTGGTTATACCTGCGCTCCTGCTCCAGCGTGCTCTCCGGCCCATGTCCCGGCAGAACCCGGTAGTCCCCCGGCAATGCGGCGAGCTTTTTCAGGGATTTGAGCATTGTCTGGTAGCTGCCGCCATAGAGGTCGCACCGTCCACAATCCCCGGCAAAGAGGGTGTCCCCGGTGAACAGCACTCCCCCGCAGCGATAGGTGATGTCCCCTTTGGTATGGCCGGGGGTCAGGATAGCGGTAAACTCCAGATCTCCGGTCCGGACGGTATCGCCATCCTTCAGCATCAGATCAGCCTCCATCAGATAGGGGTCCTCCCCTGCCGGGAACCGCGCGGACGCGAGGCTTTTGCTCCGGTCGGTGAGCTGCTCGGCGTCCTGCTCACTGATGACGATTTTCGCCCCATACTTCTGTGCAATCGCCTTGACTCCGCCAATGTGGTCATAATGCCCGTGGGTCAGCAGGATATATTCCGGCTTCAGCCCTTTGGCGTCGAGAAAGCCGATCAATTTTTCCGGCTGTGCGCCCGGATCGACCATCGCACAGCCGCCGCCCTCTTCTGAAATGATATAACAGTTGGTCCCGATCGGGCCAACCGGCTTGATGTAAATTTCCATCTTCCCGCGCCTCCCTTATTTTTTCATGATCTCATCCGTATCCAGCAGGATGGTGACCGGACCGTCGTTGACCAGCGAAATCTGCATATCCGCCCGAAAAACACCGGTCTGAACTGTCGCGATTCCGGTGTCCTTCGCCGCTGCGACAAACCGTTCATAGAGTGAATTGGCCGCTTCCAGCCCAGCTGCATTGGTGAACGACGGGCGCCGCCCATGCCGCGCATCGGCACAGAGGGTAAAGTTGGAGACGATCAGCATCCCGCCGCCCACATCGAGCAGAGAACGGTTGAGCTTACCGTTTTCATCCTCAAAAATCCGCAGATTGGCCGACTTTTCCGCAAGGAAGTCGGCCTCATCAACCCCATCCTTCCCGGTCACGCCGAGCAGGATTAAAAGCCCCTGCCCGATCTCGCCGGCAATCCTTCCGCCGGTCTCGACCTTCGCGGACGAGACCCTTTGCAACACTGCTTTCATAAAAACTCCGTTCTACTGCACCGACCGCGAGACGCTTTCCACGCCCGGGATTTTAGACAGGTTATTGATGATAAACTGGAGCTGTTCGATGTCGCTGACCGTAAAGGTCACAGTGACAATGTTCTCTCCCTGCTTGGCCTCCCGCGCGACCAGCGTGGAAATCGAAATCCGCATACTGGAAAGCGCGACCGAAATATCCGCAAGCGATCCAATCCTGCCATCGGTGAGAATCTCGATTGTGCTCTTGAAGCTCTCCTTTTTGGCCGACTCCATCGCCCATTCGGAGTGCACCCACCGTTCGGCATTGTTGGGGTCATTGAGCGAATTGACGACATTCTGGCAGTCCTTCTTGTGGATCGAAACTCCATAGCCCCGGGTAACAAACCCGATGATCTCATCCCCCGGGAGCGGATTGCAGCACCGCGCAAATTTGACCAAGCAGCTGTCCAGCCCCTCGACGATCACGCCGCTCGAGGCCCGTCTGTTCTTGCGGGGCGGTACTTTTGTCGCCAGAACCCGCTCGGTGGGGTCCTCAGGCAGGTTGGAGCGGTATTGACGGGTAAAATCATCCTTGATCCGCGGCATGATTTTGG
Organism: Anaerotruncus sp. 1XD42-93; assembly: GCF_009917605.1. NCBI lineage: Bacteria > Bacillati > Bacillota > Clostridia > Eubacteriales > Oscillospiraceae > Anaerotruncus > Anaerotruncus sp. 1XD42-93. Next base: position 86,180 of record NZ_QZEG01000003.1, read on the forward strand.
AAAGCAGCACGCCTCCATATCCGACTGCCGCGAGGAAGTCCTCCACCGCTTCAAAATGCTGGCGTCTGGCAATCCCCAGCAAAAACTCCTTCAGTTTCCCGTCAGGCAGGGAGATCATATTCCGCCGGAACTCCCGCTCCAGCTCGTTGCGTCCCTGCTCAATATTCTCCTCCCGGCGCTCCTTCTTGTACCAGTTGCGGATCTTATTGCGCGCCTGTGAAGTCTTGGCAATCTTGAGCCAGTCACGGCTGGGGGTGTGGTCCTTCGAGTTGGTCGTGATGATCTCGATGATCTGCCCGGTGTGCACCTTGGTGTCGAGCGCGACCATCCGGCCGTCCACCTTCGCGCCCACCATCCGGTTGCCGACCTCGGTATGGATTGCATAGGCAAAGTCGATCACTGTCGAGCCTACAGGCAGGCTGATGACCCGCCCCTTCGGGGTGAACACATAGACCTCTTCCGGGGCAAGGTCGCTCTTGATCGAGTGGACGATATCCTCGACGTCGTCCGCCTCTTTCTGGTTTTCAATGAGCTGCCGAATCCATGCGAGCCGTTCTTCCAGCTTATCCTTGCCCGAGATGCCCGCCTTATACTTCCAGTGCGCCGCAATGCCGTATTCCGCCGTATGGTGCATATCCCAGGTGCGGATCTGCACCTCGAACGGAATCGCTTCCTTATCAATAACAGTGGTATGCAGGCTCTGGTACATATTGGGTTTCGGGGTGGAGATATAGTCCTTGAACCGGTTGGGGATCGGCTGGAACAGGTCGTGGATAATCCCCAGAACATTATAGCAGTCCATCACCGAATCGACAATGATCCGCACCGCATAGATATCAAAGATCTCCTCAAACGCCCTGCCCTGCATATACATCTTCCGGTAGATGCCATAGACGCTCTTGACCCGCCCGTCGATGTGGATTTCGCTGTATTCGGACGAAAGCCGCTCCCGGATTTTCTGTTTGATCTTCTCAAGGAAGTTCTGGCGGTCCACCTGCTTGAGCGCGAGCATCCGTTCGATCTCGCGGTAGGCAACTGGGTCGAGGTACCGCAGCGAGCGGTCCTCCAGCTCCTCCTTGACCGCGCGGATACCCAGCCGGTGTGCAAGCGGCGCATAGACTTCCATCGTCTCAAGTGCCTTGTCACGGCGTTTCTGCTCGGGCATGACCTCGATCGTGCGCATATTGTGCAGCCGGTCGGCCAGCTTGATGATGATGACCCGCACATCCTGCGCCATAGCCAGCAGCATCTTTCGGACGTTCTCCGCCTGCCGCTCCTCACGCGAGGTCTGATAGCTGATCTGCCCCAACTTGGTCACGCCGTTCACCAACAGGGCGACATCGCTGCCAAACTGCCGTGAAATCTGCTCAAGCGGGATTTCGGTATCCTCCACCACGTCATGGAGAAGCGCCGCCTGAATGCATTCGTCATCCATCCCCAGATCCGCCAGAATCATTGCCACCGCGATTGGATGGGAGATATACGGTTCCCCCGAAACCCGGCACTGCCCTTTGTGGGCAGCGTTGGCCAGATCGTATGCATTGATGATGCTGTTTTTGTCATGGGGCTTGCCGCTCCTGTCCAGAAGATCGAGCAGGTCCTGTATCTCGTAATATTTCATTGCTATCACTCCTACGACGGGTTTCCAAATTCCCGCATTACGCCTGCAATGCGCGCAGAATTTTTGAACTGGAGATGTCCACCTTTTCCGGATTGCGCACCACCGATAGGCTTTTCCCGCAGCTGCTGGGGCGGCAGGTGATCAGCCGCATCTCGTCAAGAACATCCAGCGCAATCTTGAGTTTGCACAGGCTGGAGATGCTTTCACAAAGCCGGGCATAGAGCAGCTCGTCGGACGCCTCCAACTCTCCTCTGGAACGCAGGTAACGGTAGACCACCGCAATCTCATCCCGGTTGGGACATACCTGCACACGCACTGGTTTTTCGAGCGTCTCCCTACGGGCAATCTGCTGATAGAGCTGCTCGGAATGGTGAATCTGGTCGTAATCAATTCCCGCCAGATGGATGTCCCTGATCTTGACCGAGACGCGCAGTTCCCCATTCCATTCCCCTACATCGGCTGTCACCGCGAGGTCAACCGCGTCCCCGGCCGCGTAGGGAAAGCTCTGCTGGGTCATCCCGAAATAGACCGCATAAAATACGACACCGTCTCCCGAAAACCGCAGGCGCAGATGCTTTCCGTCGCCAATCGGGTAGATTCCCTGAAGGGTGCAGTTTTTCACGACAAATACCGGCGTCTCGTTGCCCGAACCAAACGGTTCCAGCATCGAAAGCGGCTGTACCCCCTCGACTGTGAGAACACGCGGGGAAATCGTACAGTCGATCCGGAGGGTCTGCTGGGGCATCTGCGGGTGGTGCGCCTCCGCCCACCTGTTGATTGCCTCGATGAAATCTGAAATCCTGTCGGTCCTGACAGTCAATCCCGCTGCCTGGTTATGCCCGCCATAGCGGGTCAGATGTTCGGAACAGGCATTGATCGCGTCAATGATCGAGAACCCCTCGATACTCCGCCCCGACCCGCGGGAGGTCTCCCCCTCGATTGAAAGAACAATGCAGGGTTTTCCAAACCGCTCGACCATCCGGGATGCCACAATCCCAACGATTCCATGATGCCAGTTTTCCCCGCAGATCACAATGACCCGGTGGCGGAGCAGCTGTTCGTCTGCGTTGATCCGCTCCATGATCTGCGCGACGATCTGATCCTCGATCTCCCGCCGCTTCTCGTTGAGCGCATTGATCCCGCCGGCGAGGGTATCCGGTTCATCTGCACCGCCCGCAAACAGCTCAATCGCCTGGTCCGCCTGATCGAACCGCCCGGCAGAGTTGATCCTTGGCACAATCCCATAGGCGATATTTTCGCATGTGAGGGCTTTGTCTGCCATCCCGCAAACCCGAATCAGCGCGGCAAGCCCTTCGTTCCCGGTATTTTGCAGCAGCTCCATCCCCCGCTGGACAATCAGCCGGTTCTCTCCCGACAGAGGCACAATGTCCGCAATCGTAGCGACTGTTACCAGGTCCCCATATTGGTCAAGCATCATCTCATCGTCCGAGCCTTCGAGTGCGCAAGCCAGCTTGAAGGCTACGCCCACTCCTGCCAGATACTCGCACCCGCTTTCATCGTCCAGCCGGTGCGGGTCGACGACCGCAACCGCCCGGGGCAGAACATCGCGCGGCTTATGATGGTCGGTAACGACCACATCCAGACCGATCGAAACCGCATAGTCAACCTCCTCGAGCGCGGTCACCCCATTATCGACCGTCACAACCAGTGAAACTCCGTAATCGTGGATCTGTTTGAGTGCATTTTTATTCATGCCATAGCCCTCGCGATCCCGATCGGGGATGTAGTAGCAGACATCCACACCCATCGACTCGAGATAGCTGTAAAGGAGCACCGTCGACATGATACCGTCGCAATCGTAGTCTCCGTAGACCGCCACCCGTTCGCCATCTTTCGCAGCCTGCCGGATGCGCGCGACCGCTTTGTCCATATCCTTCAGCGACATTGGGTCGGTGAGACTGCTCCCTGAAAGAAACGCGCCTGCTTTTTCTATTGTGTCATAGCCTCTTGCCGCCAGCACCCGCGCCACCAGAAGCGGCAGTTTCAGCCCTTCCGCAAGGCGAGTGGCAGTGGATTCATCTGACTTTTTGAAACTCCAATGTTTGATGGGCACACCGATTCCTCCGTAGCTCTCAATTTACATTTGCCCTGTAATCCAGATTCCTTATGTATCCCCTGGAACAAATCGAACTTTCAGAAGTTCATCGTCGAATTGGGACTATTTTAACACTTTTTTCAATAAAACACAATAGAATGGTCCAAAAGTCCTGATCTCCTCCACACAGAACTGGAACAAAGACGCATTTTGTTTAAAACAGATCCACAACGACGGCTCCGCAGCCAACCGGATGGGTCAGAAAAACCATGCCGGCCTGATCGTAGAGCCTGCGCATACAATGCCGCGCGTGCGACCGCTTCTCAAACAGCCCAAATACCGCCGATCCGCTTCCGCTCATCATCGCACCAGCGGCACCGCCCGAAAGCAGCCTTTCATGCAGCTTGCACACCTCATCAAGACCCGCAACTTCCTCTAATACATTATACATCCCTTTAGCCAGGCCATGCAAATCTCCCTCTTTCAGCTTTCTGAGCAGCAGTTCGGTATCGGGACGCCGTACCGCACCCTGCTGGTCATATCGGCGGTAGCTCTCCTTAGTCGAAACGCCCGCCGTCGGTTTGGCGATAACAATATGACACTTTGGCAGGTCTGGCAGCCGGGTCAACTGTTCCCCAATCCCGCGGGCCCGCTGAATCCCGCCCATAATGCAGAACGGCACATCCGCACCAATCTCCCTGCCCAGCCGGCAAAGCGTCTCCATGTCCGCACCGACCTCGAACAGCGCATTCATTCCCACCAGAACGCCCGCCGCATCTGCACTTCCTCCGCCCATGCCCGCCTGCATCGGCAGACGCTTCTGAATATCAATCGAGATTGCAGATGCATCCAGTCCGAACCGGTCAAAGAAAAGACGCGCGGCAATATGAGCATAATTGGTATCATCGCTCGGGACGCGCGGCCGGTCACAGGAGATGAAGATTCCCTTCCCGGACATACGGGTGATTGTCACTGTATCCCGCAGGTCAACCGCCTGCATAATGGTGTCAATCTCGTGATAGCCATCCTCGCGCACACCTGTAATATCCAGCGAAAGGTTGATCTTTCCTGGCGCATCCACAATTACTGTTTTTTTCAAAATCCGCCACCTGCCTTTTCCATGCTCAAATGGCTCCCACGCAGTGGCCCATAGCATGTCTGTTTTATATACCGGCCATCGGGACGGGCGCGGCCTTCCCTGTCATTCACATATCGTCCTGACCATAACCTGGTATAATAGGTTATTATACCATGGATCTTTCTAATTCTCAATCCTTTACAACTCTTTGGAAGAATAAGAAAAAGCCTTGAAAACAGTTTTGCTTTCAAGGCTATGTTATGTTATCTATGACGACTACAAGCGCTGTCTCCACACCGGCTGTATCTGTTCGCCAGATGCAGCTGATAAAAGTGTGGGGGCAATCAGGTCAAAAAAAGCCACAGCCGAAGTGGGCTTGTTCTTCGGGTCGTCCTGTGCCATCGGAACAAAATAAACCTGCTTGACATTCATCAGCCGTCCGATGTTCTGTGCTGAACCTCCAAGCGCATCATTGGTTGAAACTGCCAAGATAAGCGGATTCCCATTGCGTAAACTCGATTTCGCAGCCATCGTTACTGGTGTATCGTTGATTCCATTGGCAAGCTTCCCCAATGTGTTGCCTGTACAGGGCGCAATTAACAGCAAATCAAGCAGATTTTTAGGCCCTATTGGTTCTACTTCCTCAATAGTGTGCCATATTTTTCTTCCACAGATTTCCTCTACCCGTTCGATCCAATCAGCAGCCTTACCGAAGCGGTTGTCCGAGCAATAGGAGATCGGAGAAAAAATCGGATAAATCTCATAAAATTCAGTCAACTTCTCCATCTGCGGAATCACCGATGACCATGTACAAAAGGAACCCGTCATTGCAAACCCGAGCCGTTTTTTCCCCATCATACACCGCTCCTTTCGTTCAGGCAGTTGTCAATCGTCGACAGGATGATCTCCCCTGCGGAAATCGGCGCTGTTTTTCCTGGTAGAGAAAGCGCCCAGATGGTCTTTCTCTGAAGTTCCGCCGCAGCTTCGAGATCCACCCCCCGTGGCTTCGAATATTGTTGGCGGGAGTGGTGTACAAGAATGAAATTGGACCTCTACTGGCTGACCCTGTGGCAACTGTTGACTTCTTTCCTTACGAGACCTCCCATGCATTTTCAATATGGCCTGCACCTGGTCAAACAGCTCCTGCGGTACGATCGGCGCATGTGTGTTTGGAACTGTCACCCATTCCTCTGGTGGCAGGCAGACCTTTTTTCCCACCTTGTGGCTGATCTTCCGCGTGCGGTTCTGGGTGAGATGACCAGCATAGGTTGGATTGCTTAAAATACGCCTCACCGTCACATCGTTCCATCCTACGGATGAGTCCTTTTTTCTTCCGGATGGCGGAGGAATCTGCCTGGCGTTGAGCGCTCGTACCACCTGGCTGATCTGCCCTGTCCGCAGATAAGCTCGATAGATCATCCGCACCACCGGTGCTGCCTGCGGATCAATCCGGAGCCTCCCGCGCTGCTCCGGGTCTTTCTGGTAGCCAAACGGCGGCACAGAACCAATGAACTGTCCCGTCTCTTTTCGAACTGAGAGCGCTGCCCGTACCTTTTTGGAAATGTCTCTCGCATACATATCGTTGACAACCGAAAGGAACGGTGCAAGGTCGTTCCCCTCCTGTTCTCCGGTGTCGATCCGGTCATTGACCGCAATATACCGTACCCCATGTTCTGGAAAGTATCGCTCGAGAAAATGCCCGGTCTGGATATAGTCCCTTCCCAGGCGGGAGAGGTCCTTGGTAATCACTGTACCAACCCGCCCTGCTTCGATTTCCTGCACCATCTGCTGAAATGCAGGCCGCTCAAAACTGGTGCCGCTCCATCCATCGTCCACAAAAATTCCCGTAACCATGAAACCATGCTCCTGTGCATAGCGAAGCAGATATGCCCTCTGGTTGGCGATACTCTGCGATTCCATCTGCCGTTCGCCATCCTCCCGCGAAAGCCTTAGATAGAGCGCTGTTCCTCTTTGATCCACGCTGCTTTTCCTCCCCTGTCATCCAAGATGTTTCTCTCCTGCGGAAAACATTCCGCAGAAATCGGCGCATTGCGGCTTTACACCACTATATGCGGCAGGGAAGGATGTCCTTGCTGAAAAAAGCAGAAGGTCCGGGACGAAACTGTCCCGGGCCTCCCCGATCTGCCAGTCCGCTAAAATCGGACAAGCTGTTATTTTCTGTTCTTTTTGGCGGCCAATGCGCCCGCAGCCGCGAGGGATGCGATCCCCGCCATAACAGCCGCATGAATCATATCGCCTGCACCTGTGCCCGGGTTCTCCTTGTCAGCATTGGTGGAATCACTTGAGGTGTTCTCCTGTGCATCTGAAACAGCGAACCCATCTTTGATCGGCTGATCGGTCACGACAAAGGTGTCCAGCTTGTTGGTGCGGAAATTGAGGGTGTTGTCCTCCGCGTTGAAGGTCGCGTTGATCCGGTACATCTTTCCATCTGCATAGCGGTAGGTGTACAGCTTGGCGAAATCATCCGCAACGTCTGAAACATCCAGGGATACCTTGCCGGTTGCTTGGAAGGACGGCTTGCCCGCAAACCGGAAGAACTTGAAGTCCTGGTCCGGCAGCTTGGAGAGGATTTCCTTGATGCCCGCGTTCGAGAACACCATATTTTTGGTCGGCTCGTCGGTCACATTGACAGTGAACTGCCAGCCGGCGCCCGCCAGGGTGACGTTCTTATAGTCGTTGAGTTTCGCAATTTTGTTGAACTGCTCCTTGGTGATGACCGGGCGGTCGTTGTCGATCTCCACAATGTCGCCCTTGTCCAGGTCGTTGATATAGTCGTCATTGCTCTCGTCGTAGCCGTAGGAGAACTTAACCTCCTGGCTGAACACCGAAAGATTGTTGGATTTGCGCACCAGCTTGACGTTGTATTTTACGTCGACCGGTTTTGCCGGAGTGGTGTCCTTCACCTCAACAAAGAGGTAGTAATTGCCTTTGTATTCCTCGATCTTGAAGGTTTTAACGCCCGACGCACTTACCCGGGTGTAGGTAAACTTATAGTCTTTGAGCAGCTCGTCGCTGATCGCCACCTGTTTTCCGCCTACCTCGACATAGGCCGGGAACCGGTACTCTTTACCCGGCTCAAGGATCGTCTCACTGAGCAGGTTGCCTTCGTCATCCGCCTTGAATACAAATGCGGAAGGCTCTACCGCAGGGGTCTCATCCTCGGAACTGGAGGAATCATCCGAAGAGGTGTCCTCGGACGAACTGTCAGACGAAACGTCCGACGAACTCTCATCCGAAGAAGTCTCGGAAGAGCTTACAATCGAAGAGCTGCTGGACTCATCGGACAGATCCTCGGCAAAAGCAGCCACGCTCATCGACATCATAGAAGAAACTGCAAGCAGCATCGCAATCGCTTTTTTCATGGTTTAGGTGCCTCCTGAAAGAAAAGTTTCGATCCGCAGCGCCCATCGTCGGGGCCGCTTGGAACGTGTCTCAGTATATCCGAGGCAAAGCGATTTTTCAAGAGGTTTTTGTTACCAGATTGTCATTTTTATTGTATTATTTTTATATAAAAATTCAACTCAGTTTATAAAAACTATCTATTTTTTATATTTTCAAAATATATGCAGGACAATCCGCCTGATCTATGGAATCTTCCTTCCATTCGCAGACATGCTTACTGCCGCATTTACAGATTCCCGTGGATACCGCCGGTTTTTGGAGGGGGAGGGGGTATTCCAGAAGGAGTTCAGTGCTCCTGCCGTCCGGATTCTAAAAGCTTCACCGCCTCACCAAGCTCCACGCAACGTGCATAGCGCCGGTTCCACATCATTTCATTATAATATCGATAGGTCTTTTCTGCGGCCAGAAACGCATTATCCTCGGTCGTATTGCAGCCTGCCGGGACGATCATCTCAAACCCATGCTCAAAGCCACATTTGACCGTCGCGTCAATACAGTAATCGGTCTGTTGCCCCACGATCATAACGCTGTTTTCCTGTTTCTCCCTCAGATATTCCAACAACCCACTGTCTTTAAAGGCGCTGTTGACCCGTTTGTCAAAAATTTTCTCCCCCTGCATGGGTGCGGCCTCTTTCGAGATTTCAAAACCAGGGACACCTCTTGTCAGCTCTATCCCATCATCATGCCGGACATAAATGACCTCGCTCCCCTGTTCCCGCGCAGTGGAAATCAGTTTTTTGACACGTTCCAAAAATGTTTTGCACCGGTACATCTTTTCTGTTGCAAGCATTTCCTGTGTGTCAACCACGAGCAGAACCATTTTAACCCTTCTTATTTTAACGCCCGGATCATTGGTGTATGGTCATCCCCGGGCAGGTACCCCACTACCTCAACCTGTCCAAAACCGGCGGCTTTCATCGACTGTATCTCATGTTCGAGCGTGAGGGGTGTGTCAAAATGTATAAACCTGTCGGATGTAATCCCGTCGCGCAGCCGCCGCCTTTCGCACTCCGAAGCGCACAGCGTCTCGATCTCCTGCGTTTTTGCGACGTAATCACACTCCAGATAGACCCCGCCGGGCTTCAAACTGCCATACAGTTTGGAAAAAAGCCGGGTCTTTTTCTCTGCGGAGAAATGATGCAGCGTCTGGAAAGAAACTGCTGCATCAAAATACGCGCTTTCAAACGGATGGAGAAAATAATCCTCCTGAATGACGGTCAGTGCCCGCCCGCCATGCTTCTGGACAAGTCTGTCGAGCATCTTTTCCGAAAGGTCAATGCCCGTCACTTGTAGAGACGGGAACCGCTGAAAGACCGTGTCCAATTCCAAGCCGCTTCCACAGCCAATATCGAGCAGTGTTCCGATCCCGTCCGGCAGCAGTTCCGCCATCCACTGGTAGTGTGCCTGCCACGGAGACATATGCGCCTCGTATTCGTCGATACGCAGGTCAAAAAATGTGTCCATCCCTTCCAGAGGCTCGTCCCTGGTCTGCTCCAACCATGCTTTCAAATCCAGATATGCCTGATCCATTGAACCACCTCCTGTATACATCAAACAGTTGTTTTTGAACGGCGGACAAAAGCATACAAGCACGCTTTACCTGATTCATAACCATGCAGGTCTGCTGGTTGTAGCCGGCTGCATCTCCTCGCTACAAGCTTCATGATAGCATAAATTTCCTTCCTGCACAATCCATAAAATCCGACGGAATCCGCCCCTATCCGAAGCCAGCCCCGCCCGGCTTTGAAGCAAGGTCGATCAACAGGGCATCCGGCTTCATATTGGCAAGCGCCTCCCGCCCGAGAATATGCGCCGGGACAGTGTTCAAAATCAGTCCAGACTTTCCGATCTCACGGGGAAGCGCGTTGATATGTACCGCCCGACACCCTTCCGCCTCGATTTCCGCAATGTCCCCCTGCTTTCGCGCCGCAGCCGTTACCTGTGCGCCCATCCCCCGAAGAATCCGGATCAGCGCCCGCGCAATCCGCCCATGCCCTGTAATCAGGCAGTTCAGCCCCGATATCGAAACCGGCAGCTCTTCCAGCGCGATCGCAAGCGCACCCTCCGCGGTAATGACCGCATTTTTGACCGCCAGTTCTTCCCGTTCTAGGTAATCGCAGAGTGTTATTCCGTGTCGGTCCGCCAGCTCTGACGCCGCACTGCTGATCTTTCCCGCAAATACCTGTGCATCTGGCCTGAGGGCAGAAAAACAGTCTTCCAGCAAGAGCTTCTGATTGGAGAATGGTGCATGAACCGTTTTTTCATCGGTCGAAAGCGGCAGCGGAAAGATCACCACATCACAGTCGTGGAGGATGGCTTCCACAGGCCCGGTCCGAAACAGGGCAGGATCGACCGTCGTATTCTGTTCGAGCAGCAGAGCGCAGACCGTCTTGCCCTGGGCAGCGAGCAGATTCGCAATGTGAGCCTGACGCAGGTCCCCGCCTACAACGGCATAGGTTTTATATGGTATCATAAAATAACCCCCATAGGATTGATACAAAATCAGTATGCTCCATCCTATGAGGGTTGTGCGTTTGGGGTGATTGATCGGACATCCGATCAACCGCCCTCAGCCGCGTTTATCTTCTTTTTTTAGGACCGCCCATCCGCTCCTTTGGCCGGTAGACCCGGACTGTCCCGGTGGGAGGTTCCTGTATGGGGCCGCGTATCCGCTGATCCCGCATTCTGCGCTGACGCCTGCGGTAACGCATCCGCGAGATGCCGCGTACCAGCAGGGCCACTGCCAGCAGGAAGAACAGTACCCCACCAGCAATCCATGCGACGGGGCTCCGCACAAGACGCTCCCACTTGATATGGCTCCATACTGCCGCCCTCTGCGATTCCGGGTCTGAACCTTCGGCCGATACCGGGAGATCATCCGGTACCAGAAGGAACGGAAAATAGCCCACCTGCGGTTCCATAAATGCGGACACCGATTTGGGTGCCAGAACGGTAACCGCTTCCTGTCCGGGAGATTCGGTATTCACCTGCAAATTGAGCTGATCGACAGAAAGCAGGTCGGGGAGCAGAACCGGCATCTCCTGTGCGACCAGCGTACCGCCATCAACTTTCCGGTCCTCCACCCCATCTTTGGGGACGAATACCCGATGGAAATTGTCATATCCGTAGTCGAGCAGGTTGGTTGAGTCGATAAATTCGGCGTCCGCCACACCGTTAGACTTGAGCACCACACTGGTCAGCGTTACGTTATCCCGCTCGGCAATCGTAATCAGGGTGTTTCCCGCTTCCTCAGTCCAGCCTGTTTTCCCGGCAAATGCACCCGGATAGGTATCGTTCAGACAAAACATATACTGCCTGTTGTTCATCCGCCGGGTCTGCGGCTGTAGGTTGGTCGGCGGAATCTCGTAATGCTGCGTTCCTGCCAGTGTCCGGAACTCCTCATGGGCCAGTGCCTCCCGGGTAAAGAGCGCGAGGTCGTATGCGGTTGTATAGTGGTCGTCCTCCGGCAGTCCGTTTGGATTGGAGAAATGCGTACCGTCCGCGCCGAGTTCATCCGCCTTGCGGTTCATCATCTCTACAAAGCCGGGCAGCGATCCACCCAGATGCACCGCCACCGCATTGGCCGCATCGTTGGCCGATTCCACCATCATCGCGTTGACAAGCTGTCCCAACGTAAGCTCCTCCCCATAAGTCAGCGCAATGTGGGTGGAGCTGCGAGGGACCGTGTCAATCATCTCCGCTGTGATGGTCACCTTATCTGAAAAATTGCCCTCCTCGATCGCCAGCAGACAGGTAATCACCTTGGTCAAACTGGCCGGGTACATCCTCTGATGGGGATTTTTTCCATAGATCACCTGTCCGGTGTCCATGTCCATCAGGATCGCCGCTTCTGCATAAAGCTCCGGCGGCTGAAGACGCTGCCCTCTGGATGCCGGTGCACCGGCCTTCTGCGCAGAATTAGAGGAATGATCGTTCCCCTGGGAAGCTGTCCGATCAATTCCGGAGCCGGGTTCCTCCTCCCCAAACACCTGAATCGTACTGGCCAAAACCGGCTGCATAGAAAGGGAAACAAGCAGTATGAGTGCTGTCAAAAAAGAAACTGCTGCTTTCTCCACACAAGCCTCCTCCCTCGCTATAACCTCGGTGCGCTCTAACATGATAACAACCATTTTTTAACGATTCAGCCACAATCGCAAAACGATGCGGCTGAATGGACCACCAGGGCGGGGGGCAGGCTCTGCCTGCACATCGTTCTGACCACAACTCTGGTATGATATATTATACCAGATCGTAAAAAAATGGTTGTAAAAAAAACGTTAAAATTCCCCTGAAATTTTTGCTCCCGCAGAAAGCATCACGCCAAAGATCAGAAAACCAGCTTGGAGAACAGCCCACCTGTCAGGGCAGTTCCTGTGCACACGATGGCGCCGCCCCTCCTGGCTCCGATTTTCAAACAGCCCTCTAGGCATCCGGCGAGGATTCAGGCTGCTCCTGCTGGCGGGAGATGTGCTCATGATAGGCTTCAAGAATGCTGTCTTCGATCAAGCGGCGCGCCGCAGTTGTGATCGGATGGGTGATGTCCCGGAAAACACCGTTATCATCCCTGCGGCTGGGCATCGCAACAAAAAGCCGCTCCGGGCCTTCGATCACTTTGATGTCGTGAACTGCCAGTTCACCATCAATCGTCAGCGAAACAAGTGCCCTCAGTCGGGTATCCTGATAGGTACGGCGGATTTTAATATCGGTGATATTCATGTTGTTCCTCCTCATGATGAAATGGTCTTACTTTTTGTGGATTCGTTATGGTATAGTATTCGGCATTTCTGCAAATCTTATACATATCCGCCGGTGCAGGCTTGCTTTTTTCACAAAATCGTCTTATACTACATACCAGTAGACCAAGAGATTATAGAGAAATTTTGGAGTTGAATCCGTATGTTTGATGGAGCCTTACTGAAAGATGCAAAACATATCCACTTTATCGGCGTTGGGGGATCGGGCATGTTCCCGATCGTGGAAATCCTCCTGGCACAGGGCTTTCAGATTTCCGGTTCGGACAATAACGAGAGCGACACCCTCGCGCTCGAGCGGGCCATGGGAGTCCACGTTCTTCCGCTGGGACAACGCGCCGAAAACATCGCCGGCGCTGACTTAATTGTCTACACCGCAGCCATTATGGACGATAACCCCGAGCTGCTTGCTGCCCGCCAAAGCGGCATCCCGACTGTGGAGCGGGCGGAGGTGCTCGGCTATCTGACCGCGCAGTATGCGAACTGCATCTGTGTCTGCGGCACCCACGGGAAAACCACTGTTACTGCGATGCTCACCCAGATGCTCCTTGAGTCCGGACTGGACCCCACTGCGGTGATCGGCGGAAAACTCCCGCTGATTGGCGGAAACGGACGTTCCGGAAAAAGCGATCTGATGGTCTGCGAGGCGTGCGAGTTTGCCGACCATTTTCTCCAGCTCTCCCCCGATGTGGCGGTGATCCTAAATGTGGATGCCGACCATCTGGAGTATTTCGGCTCTCTGGAAAACATCATCCATTCGTTCCACCGGTTTGCAGAGATGACATCCCGGACGCTGATTGTCAACGGCAGCGACCCAAACACGATGCAGGCCATTGAGGGGATTCCCGGCAAAGAGGTCATCACCTTTGGATGGGAAGAAGCCTGCGACTACGCGCCTGCCAACCTGCGGCATGAAGGCGGGGTGGTCAGCTCATTCGACCTTCGCTGTCATGGGCGTACCCTCACCCGCCTGACCCTCAATATCCCCGGCAGACACAACATCCTTAATGCGGTTGCTGCCTGTGCTGCGGCGATCCATGCGGGCGTCCCAGTGACTGCACTGGCGGAATTCCTCGGGCATTTCCACGGCGCAGGCCGGCGGTTCGAGGTGCTCGGCAAAGTGCGTGGGGTCACCATTGCGGATGACTATGCGCACCATCCCGCTGAAATCGCAGCCACGCTCAAGGCAGCCAAAGAGCTGGATTTCCGTAGGGTCTGGGCAGTGTTCCAGCCGTTCACCTACTCCCGCACCCAGCTTCTGATGGACGATTTCGCGGCTGCACTTTCAATTGCTGACCAGGTTGTGATGAGCGAGATTATGGGGGCGCGGGAGAAAAATACCTATGGCGTCCATACCGGTCAGCTTGCTGAAAAAATCCCCGGCTCGGTCTGGTTCCCCGCCTTCCCGGAGATCGCGGCGTATGTCATGGAACATGCACAGGAGGGGGACCTGGTGATCACCCTCGGATGCGGGGATGTCTATAAATGTGCAAAAATCATGCTATGCCAATAATGTCAAATCCATACAAAACCGTATTTACCTCAAACGCGCTGCAAGATGTATCAAAACATCTTGCAGCGCGTTTTATTAGCAACAAAAGTATTTTTTATTCTTCAGAAGGGCCTGCCTCATAGACCACATCCGAATCTGCCTGTTCAGCGGGAGCGGACTCCTCATCCGAGGCTTCAAGCAGTGCACGAATCGAAAGGCTGACGCGTTTCTTCTCGGTGTCCAGCTCGGTGATCTTGACCTGGACTTCCTGACCGATCTCAAGCACATCGGAAGGCTTGTTGATCCGCTCGTTGGAAATCTGGCTGATATGGATCAGGCCATCAACACCCGGGATGATCTGCGCGAATGCGCCAAACGGAGTCATCGAAACGACCTTGACGTTGCAGACCGTACCGACATCGTAATCCTTCTTCATGATCTCCCACGGGTTGTCCTCGCTCTTCTTATAACCGAGCGAAATCTTCTTGTTTTCAGAGTCGATGTCCTTGATATAAACATCAACCGTATCACCGACATTGACTACCTCAGACGGATGTTTGATCCGGTTCCAGCTCAGTTCGGAGATATGGACCATACCGTCCACGCCGCCCAGGTTGACAAATGCACCATAGCTGGTAAGCGATTTAACCATACCGGTGAATTTCTGTCCGACTTCGACCGACTGCCAGAACTTCTCCTCCAGCTCCTTACGCTGCTCGCGCAGAACCGCACGAATCGAACCGACCGCACGTTTGCGCTGGCGGTTGACTTCGAGGATTTTGAACTCGACCTTCTTTTTCAGCAGATCCTCAAGGCTGTCGTTTCTGGACATGGTGGCCTGCGAAGCCGGAATAAAGACCTTTACCCCATTGGTCAGCGCGAGGACGCCGCCCTTGATGACTTCCACGACAGTGCCTTCCAGAATCTCGCCGGTATCGACCGCATTCATAACCTTCTCAAAGCCAGCAATCGCATCGAGCCGCTTTTTGGAGAGCATCACAGTTCCTTCCACATCGTTGACACGGACAACCAGAAGTTCCAGCTCGTCCCCAACCTTAACCAGGTCTTCAACTTTGGCGTTCGGGTCGTCGGTCAGCTCCGCAAGCGGCACGTATCCTGCGTGCTTGGTACCGATGTCCACCGAGATCTCGTTGGGCGCGAGACCCGTAACAACGGCGGTTACCTTCTCCCTGTTATATATCGTTTTGAAGGACTGCTCCAGCATCTCCTCAAAAGAAAGTTCATCCTGGTCTTTTAGAATCTCACTCATTGTTTTATGTACCTCCTTAATTATACCAGCCGGTGTAGAAGCCCCGGCTGTAACGCCAACACGGGAGTAACCGCCCAGATTCTTCCCTCGCAACTCGCCGGCGTCCTCGACCAGAAACGTATCGCAATACGATTCACAGATCTGCGCGAGTTTGCGGGTGTTCGAGCTGTGCCTGCCCCCTACAACCACCATCGCATCACTGACGGCAGCAAGTTCCTTTGCCTCTGCTTGACGTTTTTCAGTAGCAATACATATTGTATCAAATATTTCGAGCTTTGTACACACCTTTTTTAGTTTTTCTACAGATTTTTCCCACGATACGGTGGAAAAGGTGGTCTGAGCAACCAATATGTAGGCATTTTGGCGACCTTTTTCAATCTCTGGGAGCTTTGTTTCCAGATCTTTTTCATCCGAAAAGGCAATATAAGGGCCATCGCAAAACCCAATAATCCCCTGCACCTCGGGATGGCTGCTGTCCCCCGCGATCAGGACTACACGATCCCGGGAATGCTCTTCCACAATGTGATGGATTTTTTTCACAAACGGGCAGGTGGCGTCGACCACCTTGCACCCGCATGCCTCCAGCTCCTCATAGACCCGCCGCGGCACCCCATGGGAGCGGATCACCACACACCTCCCGTCCCGGTTTTCCGCAGGGGACTGGATCGGCGGAATCCCCAGTCCGGCAAAATAGTCGACCATCTGCCGGTTGTTAATGAGTTCCCCCAGCGTATAGGTCGGTTCCCCCAGCTCCGCCTGTTTTTTGACCTTCTCAACCGCCCGCTCCACCCCAGGGCAGAAGCCGGCGGTTTTTGCAACTGTGATCCTCAAATTAGCCCTCCTCCAGAAGCTGCACAACCTGATCCATGATCCGGCGGCTTACATCCTTGATCTCACGCGGAGAATTTGCCCCCGGCGTGAACCCCAGCTCACTGTTTTGGAGCAGCTTGCCATACCGGATGACCACCCTTGTGCGGAATTTCAGCTCTGGCCCGAAGCAAACCGCACAGGGCAGCACATCGGTCCCCGTCTGCATCGCGATCATCGCAGCGCCCGACTTTGGACGGAGCGGTTTACCGTCCTTCGAACGGGTGCCCTCGGGGAACATTCCAAGTATCTTTCCCTCCCGCACGACCGTTTGGGCCCAGTCGAGCGCACCGGAATCCCCCTTGCCGCGTTCAACCGGAAAAGCGCCTAGGTGTTTGAACAGCCAACGCTGGAACCCGTTGCTGAACAGCTCCGCCTTGGCCATAAAACAGACCTGATTGCGTTTGACTCCGGCTACAACAAACAGGGGGTCAAAGTTGGTCCGATGGTTGGCCACCAGCATATAGCCGCCTGCCTTTGGAATATTTTCCCGCCCATATATCTCCACATGGAAGAGTATCCGGATTAAAATTTCACAGACGGCCCAGCCGATCTTATAAAGCATTCTTCGCGCACGCCTCCTTTTCAAGTGCCGCGCGCACCTCATCCTGCGCACGCGCGACCACCTGTTCGAGCGTCAGTTCGGTGGTATCGAGCAGAACTGCATCCGCCGCCTGCCTCAGCGGTGCAATCGGACGGTTGCGGTCGCTGTCATCCCGTTCCTGAATCTCGCGGAGCACCTGTGCATAGTCCGAGGCCATCCCCCTGGCAGTCAGCTCGGCACAGCGGCGGCGTGCCCGTTCTTCGGCGGAGGCGGTCAGGAAAATCTTGACCTGTGCCTTGGGAAGCACCACTGTCCCGATGTCGCGTCCATCCATTACCACGTCATGCTCCACCGCCATATTTTGCTGGAGCGCAAACAGAAAGGTGCGGACTGCCGGAAGTGCGCTCACATGGCTGGCTGCCGAAGAGATTTCCGGACGCCGAATGTCTTCCGAGACATCGTACCCGTTCAGGAATACCCTCTGCTCCCCCTGGAGATAACGCAGCTCCAGCTTGACCCCGCCCAACATTGGCTCCACCGATGCTTCCGAATCAATGTCCACTTCGTGCGCAGTCATATAAAGTGCGATTGCCCGGTAGAGCGCCCCTGTGTCGACATAAAGATAACCCAATTCGTGCGCCAGCTTGCGTGCAACTGTGCTTTTTCCGGCTCCCGCCGGCCCATCAATCGCGATTGCGATCATATCCATTCCCCCATCTGACTGTCATTTTATTGCTATAGCCAGCACATTAAAAAACAGGCTGCTCGTTTTGAAGCGGCAGACAACAGTCCGCCGGCATGTTTCGTGTGCTTGATGGCTATGTAATCTGAAGCAAGGCTGCCGGAATCAGCCTCTTACAGAAATCTTGCCGCAGGCTTGAAAAGAATCAACGCAATTCTTTTCAAGTGCTTCCATTATAGGCTTTGTGCCGCCAGATATGCAGTGGCGTAAGCAATTTGCAGATTAAATCCGCCGGTAAAGCCATCGACGTCGATGACCTCTCCAGCGAAAAACAGCCCGCGCACCCGTTTGGATTCCATCGTTTTGGGGTTGATCTCCCGGACCGAAATCCCACCCGCGGTGATAATCGCCTCATCGACCGGCCGGAATCCCGCCGGAGTGACCGGCAGCGCCTTGAGCAGCCGGACAAACGAGCGCCGCTGTTCCTTTGTCACCGAATGCACCTTGGTATCTGCCGGGATTCCCGAAAGCCGCACCGCGACCGGGATCAGCTTACGGGGCAGCAGATGATCGAGCGCATTGGAAAAGTCCCTGTTGCGGGCCTCCTCAAAATCCCGGAGCAGGCGCGTGTCCAGCTGCTGTTCTTCCAGTCCTGGCTTGAGATCGATCTCCATGCGGTAATCGGACGGGTTCCCGTCCATATATGCCGACGCCGAGAGCACCAGTGGCCCGGAAACACCAAAATGGGTGAACAGCATCTCGCCCAGCTCGCTGAACACCGTTTTCCCCTTTGCATTTTTCAGGGTAAGCGTCACATTGCGCAGGGACAAACCCATCAGTTCCGCGCACCAGTTTTCCCGGGTAATGACCGGCACCAGTGATGCGCGTACAGGCACCACCGTATGCCCAAGCTGCCCAGCAAGCCGGTAGCCATCCCCGTCCGAGCCGGTCAGCGGATAGCTCATCCCGCCGGTAGCGATCACCACTGCATCTGCCGGAAGACATTCTCCGCCCTCCAGCCGCACCCCGCAGACCGCGCCATCCTGCTGCAAAACCTCTATCGCGCGGACCTTCTGCAAAAACTGTGCGTCGCCGCAGAACCGTTTGAGCGCTTTGACAATATCCACCGCCTGGTCCGAAACCGGAAATACCCGGTTCCCCCGCTCGGTTTTGAGCGGCACTCCCAGCGATTCGAACAACTCCATGGTATCCTGTGCTGAAAACGCATGGAAAGCGCTGTAGAGAAACCGCGGATTGGTGTGCACATGCCGGATCAGCTCTTCGGGGGAGCAGTTGTTGGTGACATTGCACCGGCCCTTTCCGGTGATCTGAAGTTTACGCCCCGGACGAGCGTTTTTATCGAGCAGCGTGACCTCTGCGCCCCGCCGCAGTGCAAATCCTGCGCAGGCCATCCCGGCCGCTCCTGCCCCTATGATAACCGTTTTACTGACCACCCTGATCCTCCCCGCGGGTCTCAAAGACCTCGTATTCTCCCCATATCCGTTCCAACAGCTCGTAGGTACGGGAAACTTCCTCCCGCTTTTTCAGCCCGACCGCCACGATCAGTGCATTGACCATTGAGAGCGGCGCAACAAGCGAATCGACAAACGAGATCATATCACTGCGCGCCATCAAAAGGAAATGGGCGGCATCGGCAATCGGGGCTTTCCCGGTGTCGGTCAGCGCGATAACCTTTGCGCCATTTGCGCGGGCATAATGCGCCGCCTGCACCGTCCGTTTGGAATAGCGCGGGAAGCTGAAACCGATGAACACATCCCCCTCCCCGATCCGCATGATATGTTCGAACATTTCGCTGCGGCTGTTGGTGTTGATCAGCCGCACATCCGAAAAAATGTGGTTGAAATAGAAGCTCAGGAAGGTTGCCAGCGCCGAGGAGGAACGCACGCCAATGATATAAATTGTTTTGGCAGAGCAGATCGCGTCAACTGCGCCCGCAAAATCCCGCTCACTGGTTTCCTCAAGGGTGCGGCGGATCTTCTCAATATCCTTCCCGAGCACCCGCGCGAGCACATTCCCATTCTCCAGCTGATCGCTGGTCACATCCATCCGCTGTACAGTGGTCAGCTTGTTGCGGATCAGCTCCTGAAGCGCCTTTTGCAGCTCCGGATACCCCGAAAACCCCACCTCGGAGGCAAACCTAACCACCGTGGATTCACTCACGCCCACGGTCGTCCCCAGCTTAAAAGCGGTCATGAATGCAGCTTTATCAAAATGATTGACGATATAGTTGGCAATCAGCCGCTGTCCCTTGGAAAACTGAGGGGACATCTGGCTGATAATGGTTAATAAATCTCTGTTCATAGAAGCCCCTTCCTGTTCTTTCCAATCCTGTTTTCCTTCCCCTGAGATGTGAAACAGATTTTCAGGATCATCTTGGCCATTTTTTCAAAACATATAGGTTCATAATAGCATAATTTCCTGCAAAACGCAAGAGGAAATCGGTAAAAGCGGATGAAAAATGCAGGATTTTTTGCATTCTCCTGCAATGGTATGTACTTCAGGGCAAAAGATTTCGCAAACAAGTGCTTATGGTCAAGAAAAAGCGTATTTTCAGATGAAGCGGTATAGCCCTGCTGATGCAAGGGCCATACCGCCTTTTTCTGTTTCTATGTATTCTTGTGTTTTTTCTACAGGCTTATCAGAAGGTTTCATCGGCGCCACTTGAACAGGAATCTGTTTTCAACAAAAATCGGCCTGACAGAATTTGCATTCTCCGCCTTTGAAGGTCATCATCGGCACCAAAACCCGGCTGCCTTCGAAGCGGTTCCCATTGATATCCTCATATGGCACCTTTTTTTCTTTCAGCCGCAGAATACACACATCCGCCTCAGTCCCTTCCGCCATGCTCGCCAGAGAAAGCCGGCCGATCAGCCTAGCGGGTGCGGCGGTCGCCGCATCAAGCACCTGGGGCAGGCCCATGCCAAAATCCAAAAACTTGGACAGGATGCGCGGCAGGCTGTGCAGCGGCTGCAAAAAGCAACTGGATGCGTTGACATCGCTGCTGATAATATCCGGCACAAATCCCTGTTCCACCGCTTTCCGGCAGGTCTCCAGATCATAGTTGCTGCGCCCGTTGGATGCATCAAACAGCACCCCGCGTTTCTGTGCTTCCAACAGGCCGGGCAACACTCTGCCCTGCGCATCCAGACAGGTATGTTCCCCGCGGTTCTGATAGATATGGCAGATCACGTCACCAGGGCGGAGCATTGCCGCCAGCTGATCCAGTGGAATCACAGGGCTGGTCACATGCACCACCAGCCGCGTTCCCACTTTTTCGGCGATCTCGACAGCCCGCCGCAGGGAAGTTTCTGCCTGCCCTCTGGCGACGATTCCGTTGGACATTCGGATTTTCAGCCCCACCAGATTGTCCGGGTACTGCTGGAACAGGCGGCATATCTTTGCCTCATCAAAGAAAGCCGGATCGAGGTTTTCCGGATACCGATCGGTCGCCTGCCCGCCGGACGCCACGAGAAGGCAGTTCAGGATTCGCACATCGCTGGATGCCATCACCGTACGCCGGTAGAGTTCGTAGGACCCTGCGCCGCAGCTCCCGCCATCCACCGCAGTTGTGACGCCGCAGCAAAAAGAACTCGCGTCCGGATTCACCCCATTTTCGGTGCCACGGTAGAAATAATGAACATGGTAGTCGATCAGCCCGGTGGTCACAATGCAGTTGGCGGCATCAACCACCTGCCGATAGCTTCTCTGCGGATCGGGCCGGGCGATCTTCCCATCTTCCAGCGCCACATCCCGACACTCCAGGCACGCTTGGGCGGGATCGTAGACCAATCCATTCTTGATTAAAAAGTCCAAAGAAATGCTCCTTTCCAGTCCAGCCATTCTAGGGGGCCATTTGAAAAATCGAGTCAGCCTCTTTTGCTGCAAAATTGGTATCTTCCGCGTCAAAAGCACATGAAATACAGCGGGCATTTCTGCACTTTCCCTTGCAGCCGCTCACTTTTTTACGAAATACCCGTCCATTTCTCTATTTTCAAACCAGCTCTAACGAAACCCTTCAAAATATTCTTTTGAAGCCTGTGGCCAAAAAGCCGCGCAGGGAGCCCCTTTGGCCGCTCTGTTTTACATTGCATCGTCAACAAGTATGCCTGCGGGATTTGCCCGCTGCTTGAAACCAGAATCCGTTTCAAGTATGTTGACTGTATAAAGAGATCCTGCACTGTAAAAAGGGGCGGCTGATTCAGCGCGCCCCTTTTGCTCCATTTCAGGCTGCCGCAATCGCTTCCAGCAGTCCGTCTACCTTTTCGTCCCCCAGATTTTCACGAACCATGTCATAAACGACCTGGGCTTGCTCTTTCAGGGCTGCCATATCCTCGTCGCTGAAGGTGAGGATCTCGCAGCCGGCATCGATGCAGACCTGCTTATCGGCCGCGATCTCCTCATCAGCGGTGCCTGCGGCAAACTGAACCGCTTCATTTGCACATTCGTCTACCAGTGCGCGGGTGTTCTCAGGCAGGCTCTGGTACAGGCTGTTGCTCATGAAGAAGGTGATGATGTGGCCAAGATGGTTGGTCTCAACAATGTACTTCTGGACTTCCTGGAAGTTGTTTCCGACGATGTTCATATAAGGGTTCTCCTCGCCGTCGATGCTGCCCTGCTGCAGGCCCATGAACACCTCGGTAAACTGCATCGGAGTAGCTGCTGCACCCAGCGCATTCCAATAAGCAATGTGGTAGTTGTTGGTCATGGTGCGGATTTTCTGTCCACGCAGGTCAGCCAGCGAATTTACCTTCTTATTGGTGCTCAGCTGACGGAAGCCCGCGTCCGAGTAGCCCAGCATATGCACACCCGCATTTTCGCAATAGCTGTTCAGCGTGTTGGCGGCATAGTCACTCGAAAGCACCGAACGCATCTGCTGTACATCGCTGAACAGGTTGGGCATGTCAAACAGCCCCATCTCCGGCACAAAGTCCACCAGGTCGGTGGTCATACCGGTACCAATGTCAATCGAGCCTGCGACAACCGCTTCGGTGAACTCGGTCGTATTGCCAAGCTGCCCGCCGGGATAAATGTCCACAGTGATGCTGCCGCCGGATTTTTCCTCGATCAACTGTTTGAATTTTTCAACCATCTTGTAGTTGGTGGTGGTTTCCGCAACCGTCATTGCCGCGGTCCAGTTGTAGGTTCCGTAGTCCTCACCGGTGGCCGCAGGAGCAGCATCGGAAGCGGATGCTGAGGAAGATGCAGCCGGAGCTGCCGGAGCCGCCGCACTGCTGGAGGAGCCGGACGATCCGCAGGCCGCCAGACTCAGAGCGGCAGAAAGAGCAAGTGTCAAAGCAATTACTTTTTTCATAGTTTTTTCTCCTTTTGTTTGGTATAATAGAAAAGGCAAAGACCTTTTACACCCTTTGGAATAAGATTGCCCGCTTGAATCTCGCAGGGAGTCCTGCATTTTCTGGCGCTTAAACCAGCATCATGCTTAATGGCGGACAGAAGGTAATCAGCAGCAGGCAGAGGATAAACGCGATCAGGAATGGAACAGTTGCCTTTGCCAGCTTAATCATGGGAATTTTGGTCATACCCGAGGCGACAAACAGGTTGATCCCCATCGGCGGTGTGACCATGCCGATGGCCAGATTTGCCGTCATGATGATACCGAAGTGAACCGGGTCCACACCGACAGCGGTTGCGATCGGCAGCAGGATCGGAGTCAGAATCATGATGTTCGGGATGTTGTCGATAATCATACCGCACACCAGCATGATAATGTTCATCAGCAGCAGGATCACGATTTTGTTGTCGGTCACACTGAGCACAGCTTTGGAGATCGTCTGCGGGTAGCGCAGCAGGGTCATGACCCGCGCAAACGCATTTGCCGCCGCGATGACAAACAGGATATTTACATAGGTCTTTGCACCGGAGACGAATACCCGTCCCAAGTCCTTGACACGCAATGTCTTATAGGCGAAAATACAGACCAACAGACCATAAATGACCGAGATCACCGCCGCTTCGGTCGGGGAGCAGATGCCGGAGTAGATACAGCCCAGAATCACAACCGGGGTCAGCAATGCCCAGAAGCTCTCCTTGAACAGCGGCAGAAAGCCTTTTGCGCGGATGGACTGGTAGTTTGCCATCAGCTTCTCGCGGTCCTCACCCTTGCGGATGCAGTAGATGTAGCAGTAGACCATCAAAGCAACGCCGATCAGCACGCCAGGAATGATGCCCGCGATGAACAGCGATGACGGGGAGGTATTCGCTGCCGCCGCATAGACGATATACGAGATGGAAGGCGGGATAATGACGCCCAGCCCACCGGCCACTGTCACGATCGAAGTTGCAAATACCAGGTCATAGCCCATTTCGACCAGGAAAGGGATGGTCATAGCACCAACCGCAGAAACAGTCGCAGGGGAGGAACCTGAAATCGCTGCATAGAACATGCAGGTTACGACCACCGCACAGGGGAAACCTGCACGTTTGTTGCCGATGAAGTAGGCGAAGAAGTCGAACAGACGCTTGGAAAGGCCACCTTCCGCCATAATCATGCCGGATACCATAAACAGCGGGACCGCCAGCAGCGTGAAGCTGTTCATGCCCGAGAACATGCCGCGCACAACGTCGGAAGGACCATAGTTGAGGCCGCCAAGCAGGTTCGGCAGCATCGCCAGCAGTCCAAACACACCGCCTACCGGCAGAGAAATGACCAGAAATACCGCCAGCAGGAGCAGAAACAAACCGATTGCCATTATGCTTCCTCCTTTACACCCTTAAAATCGAGAATGATGATCTGAACCAATCGGAAGATACTGAGGGCAAAACAGAAGGTCATGACATGATAAAGCCCCGCAACCGGGATTTGCAGCGCCGGGCTTTTCTGGTTGACGCTTGCCGCGTTCGCTGCGACCTCCAGTCCACCTTTGATGCAAAAGCCCATAAATACGATCATAATGGCATTGCAGACATAATTCAGGACATTTTGCACTGCTTTGGGCAGCATCACCGTCAAAGTGTCCACCCGGATCGCACTGCGGTGCCGGATGGAACAGGACAGGCAGAAAAATGCGCTCAGTGCAAGGCAATAGCAGCAGATTTCGTCCGACCAGCCCAGCGGACTTTTAAAACAATACCGCAGGATAACATTCGCAAACGACAGAACCGTCATGATTACCAGGAAGAATGCCAGGCAAACATATTCGAAGTTCTTGTCAAGCCATTTCAAAAATGACATGAAAAAATTCCTCCTCCGTTTTCGTTTTGCTTTGCAAGCTTTTTGAACAGTTTCTCTCCTCTTGCGTCATGGTTTTATTATAAAATTCCCATATAAATAAGTAAAGTTAATTAAATTTAGTTTTTCATTAAGTTTTTCTAATAGTTATATTCTTCACCTGGAATCCATACACAATTTGCATAAATCAGTCTGTCACCTATTTGTCAAATTGATAAAACAGGAATGATTGCTTGTGAAATAGTATAAACTTTTCTCTATTTTTTCTATCTTTTCACCAATGTTTTTTTATAGCAAAACTGGAAGGAAGCGATTGGCAATGGATTTAAAGCAGTTGGAATATATCGTTGCGATTGAAAAATATGGAACCATGAGCGATGCTGCGGTGGGGTTGTTCATCACCCCATCGGCGCTGAACCAGCAGCTGCTCAAGCTGGAAAAAGACCTGGGCATCCCGCTCTTCAACCGTCGCCGCCGCCATATGGAGCCGACGGAAGCCGGGCGGGTCTACCTGGATGCCGCAAAGCAGATGCTCGCACTGCGGCAGGCTACCTATGCCCAGCTGCAAGACCTCGCCAACTGCCATACCGGCTCCTACCATGTAGGGCTGACCTTCGAGCACAGCTCGGATATGTTCGCACGCATCTACCCGCCGTTCCATCAAAAATACCCCGGTATCTCGATCCAATGCCACCAGCTTCTGGTGCCGGAAATGCTGGATATGCTGCTGACGGGTCAGCTGGACATCGCCTTTGTCCTGGGGGGAAGACCGGAAATCTATGAAGCAGAGTATATCCCGCTGAGTGCGGAAAACCTGCTGCTCGGGGTGCAGCGCAGCCATCCGGTTGCCCAGCTCGCAGGCCCGGCAGACCAGCAGCCCTGCAATATCATTGACCTTTCCCTCCTGAAGGATGAAGCCTTCGCCACTGCTCTGAAAAGCTCCACGATGCGCACCGAGCTGATCGACCCGATTTTTGAACGGGAACAGTTCCACCCACGGATTATGATGGAATCCAGCTTTAACT
Organism: Anaerotruncus sp. 1XD42-93; assembly: GCF_009917605.1. Classification (NCBI taxonomy): domain Bacteria; kingdom Bacillati; phylum Bacillota; class Clostridia; order Eubacteriales; family Oscillospiraceae; genus Anaerotruncus; species Anaerotruncus sp. 1XD42-93. The sequence goes on from NZ_QZEG01000003.1 coordinate 112,196, forward strand.
CTTTCCTGCAACAGCTGGCTGCACTGGGCGTCTGCGTTTCTATTGTGCCACAGTCGCGCGTCACAAATCACCGGGACATTGCATGGTTTTATCTGCCCGGCTACCCGAGGTTCCAGTTCGGGGTGGCCTACCCCAAAAACTATCGCCTGAACCGGGCGCTAAACGATTTTATCGAACTGGCTCGGCAGGATGCGCAGACCTATTTGCAGTGCCCTCCACCGGAAATCTGATAAAAAAGAGCGAAACAACCGGCAATCGTTGTTTCGCTCTTTTTTATGGATTTTTCTGATATGGATTTTGATATTCCGGGCATAACCAGGTCTCGCTCCACTCCATCATCGTTTGGAGAACTGGGATAAAACTTTCCCCAAACGCGGTCAGGGAGTATTCCACTTTCGGAGGGATCTCCTTGTAAACCTCCCTGTGCAGAAATCCATCCTGTTCCAATTCCCGCAGCTGCTTCGTCAGGGTGGACTGTGTAATCCCATCCAGGCGCCGCATCAGCTCCCCAAACCGCTGCACTCTATAAAAAGCCACATACCACAGGATCAAAATTTTCCATTTGCCGCCTATGACCGATTGCAGCCTGCTCATAGGAGCACAGCGCGCGATCGTCTTTTCGTCGCTGAATTTGTTTTCTGCCATAAAAACCCCCTCTTTTTCCATCAAAAGTATACCCCAAAGCCGACGTCAAATCAAGCTATGGGCTTCGGCTGTTCAGGCTGTTTCGGCTGCTTCGGTATCCAAAATCATACTATCGCTAAAAAAAGACCGTACTTGAAATACGCGGGATGTTGAGATATGTTTGAGATACAGGAGTTGATCCGGACGATTCTGAACCACAAAACCAACAAAAGGAGCGATCTTTATGCACTATACTGGAACGATATGGCGTCCGCCATATGAAGCATCCTCCCTGCTTCTGGAAGTTACCGCAGGATGCACCCATCACAAGTGTAAATTTTGCACACTCTATGATGATCTGCCGTTTTCATTCAGGATGTCGCCGCTGGAGGTCATAGAGGATGATCTGAAAGAAGCCGAATCACGGTTGCAGTTATGGAAAGACAGGCAGATAACCCGGACTTTTTTGACTGGGGCAAACCCGTTTGTGCTGAAAACCTCACGGCTCATCGAGATCGCAGAGCGCATCCAGAACCATTTCCCGGGCAACAGGAGCATCGGCTGTTTCTCGAGGATAACGGATGTTGCCTTAAAAAGCGATAAGGAGCTTTTAGAGCTGCATGATGCCGGATATGACTATCTGACAATCGGGGTCGAAACAGGCGATGACAACGCATTGGAATTTATGAACAAGGGTTACCTGTCAAAAAATATTCTAACCGAGTGTAAGCGGCTGGACCACGCGGGGATCCACTACCATTTCTTTTATCTCACGGGGATTTCCGGCTCAGGCCAAGGGGAAGCCGGTGCGGAAGCGACCGCGCGGATCTGCAACCAACTGCATCCCCAAATCATTGGGGCAAGTATGCTGACGATTTATCCCGATTCAGAACTTTACGCGGAAATGCAAAAAGGGAACTGGCAGGAAGAAACCGAAATCGAAAAATACAAAGAATTAAAAACATTGGTGGAGCATCTGGACATTCCCGTTTGGTTCGGCGCGTTGGGCGCTTCCAACCCGATACCCGTTCAAGGCAGGCTGCCAGAGGATAAGCAGGAAATCCTGTCCATATTGAACGAGATTATTGAACGTGTGAGTGAAGAGGAATTGCGAAATTACCGCAAAAATCTCCGCCATTTGTAGAGGTGGGCCGATGCATTTCACTGAAAGGACATGGCGACCGCATTATGAAGCCAGTTCCTGCATCATCCAACTAACTTCCGGCTGCACCTACCAGAAATGTCACTTCTGCAATCTATATGCGCAGGAGCTATTTCGGCTATCCCCTTTGTCGGAGTTTGAAGCGGATCTCGAGGAAATCAAAAAATATCAGCCCCATGCACGAAGAATTTTTTTGACAGGTGCCAATCCATTTGCATTGGGGTACGAACAGCTCAAACCATACCTGCTGACAGTCCGCGACTATTTGATTAAGTGCCAGACGATTGCCATGTTTGCCAGCATACGTGATATTAAAAATAAAGAACCTTGGCAGTTGAGGAAACTGCGGGCCATGGGGGTAAACGGGCTGAGTATTGGCGTAGAAAGTGGAGACGATGAAACCCTTCTGCTGGCGAATAAGGGGTATACTGCACAGGATATTTTAGAGCAATGCAGGAAATTGGAGGAAGCAGAAATTGAATACTATTTTGTATATATGGCCGGATTAGCTGGAAACGGTTCCTGCTTTCGGAGTGCGGAAAACAGCGCAAGGCTGTTCAATCAGCTGAATCCACGCTTTATTTCTGTGACTTCACTTACCATCTTCCCAAAAACAAAATTTTTTGATATGGTGCAGCGAGGTCTTTTCACGCCTGCTGAAGAAAAAGAGCGTATTCAAGAGTTGCAGATACTGATTCAAAATTTGCAGATACGAACCCATCTGTTTGCAAACTCCAAATCTAATTTTTACCCCACTGCCGCATATTTGCCAAAAGAACGCAGTTTTATCATCCGGGAATTACAGAACATCATCAATACGGTATCAGAAGAGGAAATGCAGCGATACCGGAGCACGATGCAATCATTAGAATAAAACAGGATCATTAACAGGGGCGACAGCTCGAAATGCTGCCGCCCCTGTGGCTATTATTTCTGTGGTTTATTGTGCGTCTGACTGATAAGGAGAGATCGAAAACGCATTGCTCTGCGGCGGCAGGCTGCGGGTAGAAATCTGGCTGTGCTCGATATGCAGCTTGGTCTGCGGCTGGATTTCCTTCAGGTCGATTCCCTCCACCGTAGTCTCCTCATTAAAGTGAAAGACATAGGGCATCTGGCCATCAAAATCCGTCATCTCAATCGAACCTTCTTTGGGGTTCGAAGGATCAAAAGAAACAGAAAGAACAACGCCGTCGTAGCTCACCGATTCCTCCATATCAAAATCAGGAAGCCCATCACTGCCGGCCGGAACCTCGTCTGTATCGTTAATCTGTACCGCAACGGCCTCATTCTTCTCATTCAGGACATAAAAAATCTCCAGTTCTGCACCGTTGGCAAGCGCGCCATCCTCTATGGTGTAAGAGGTATCTTTGGTCAGCGCGATATTGAGGCTCCCATTGGCGTCTCCGCCGTGGGAGGGCTTCATGATAAGTACCGTCTCCCCAGCATCATTGACCGCAAAATCGTCCACTACTCCGACATAACGGGGAGCACTCATCTTCTCGAGCTGTTGGGAATCAGGAGATGCATCCGATTCTTCCGGAGTAGACTCGGAAGACGCCTTCTCGGAAGAGACCACCCCAGAAGAAACTGCTTCAGAGGACGGGGATGACGAGGCGGCGGGAGCGGATGCCCCGCACGCTGCAAGCGAGACCGCTGCCATCAGGGAAATTGCTGCAATCCAAAAATTTTTCATGGAAAGAACCTCTTTTCTATCTTTTTTGTCGTTGTAGGAATTTGCCTTACATGTATTAGGTGCATGGAACAAGCCAGATTACTGCATCCAAAAAACAGCCGGTTGAAAAAAGTCGAAAAACAGGATATAATATGCGCAGGGGGAAAACGACTCGCCTGTTTTTCAGGTGGGCAGTTTCACATAATAGCGTTTGAAGGGACTGGAATTTATGCCTAAATTTACATATATTATAAAACGGATTGCCGGGATGGACTACGGCGCAATGGTGCGCACTGCTAAGACTGTCCATGAACGGACCGGAAAAAATACACTCGCGGTCCTGGCCGACATCATCTCCTGCGGCCTTCGATACCAGGCAGGTTATATGGATTATCTGGTCTTCGAGTTTTACACCCTGACTGCCGCCCAGCGCGCCACCTACATCACCCGCGGGGTAAATAACCGGTATGTCAGCCTTCTGAACCCGCGGGAAAACTGGCATCTGCTCGAGGACAAGGTCGAGTTTCTCAAACGGTTTGACGGATTCCATGGGCGGGACTGGGTCGATCTGCGTGTCTGCGGGAAAGAGGGGTTCGAAGCGTTCTGCAAAAAACATTCCCAGATGGTTGCCAAGCCACTCGACGGCACTTGCGGACGTGGCGTGGAATTCATCGAGCAGTCGGAAAAAAGTGAGATCGTAGGGCTTTACGAAATGCTGATGCAGGGCGGGCAATATCTGGTGGAGGCTTTCATTGTGCAGCATCCACTGGTCAGCCATATCTATCCGCTCTCGGTCAATACACTGCGGCTGGTAACCATCAAAAACCATGATACAGTCCATCTGGTCTTTTTCAGTATGCGGATTGGCAACGGAAAACGGGTGGACAACCTTAACAGTGGAGGAATGGCGGTCATTGTCGACATGGAAGCCGGCGAAATCTGCACCCCCGGAGCGGATAAGGATGGGAAAGCCTATTACACCCATCCGCTGACTGGCGTTGCACTGGTTGGGGCAAAGATCCCGTTTTGCAAAGAGTCAGCCGAGCTGGTCAAACAAGCCGCCATGCGGATTCCCGAGTTGGGCTATATCGCTTGGGACGTCGCACTTACCGAGAAAGGCCCCATCATCATTGAGGCAAACCATTTCCCGGGACATGACATCTATCAGTTTCAGGTGCATCTCGGCGCGGATAAGATTGGCCTTGCCCCCAGATTCGACAAGGCGGTTGAGGGGATTTGACCCCTGCCCACCTTTCTCTTTTTTTCGGCATCCTCTCTGCTGGAAAAAAGGAAGGATGATTGTCATTTTCCGAGGATACGCGAAGCAGAAAAAGCATTCCTGGAAAGACAAAACGACATGACCACAAATGGTCATGCCGCATTTGATAAAAACCATGGTTGTCCCCTTCACATTTGAAATGTGGAGGGGACAAATAAACTGGTCTTTTCCTGTTGACCGAACTTCTTCCACAGAACAGGGGTTGTGCGCCCACCGATGGTTTGGCATGTCATGTTTTCAGATAGCCAAAGCTCTCCGGCTTTTTCCCATCCGCGAGCTGTAAAAGCAGTGCGTAGCTCGCCTCCAGTTCCCCATAGGTCCCATAGCTGTTGCGATAAACTTCCTCGATCACCGCTCCATCAAACCCCTGCGATTTTAGCTGTGCGATCAATCCGACCAGATCAGAATTGCCGCTTCCGACGGTAAGACAGTCGCTGGCATCGTCCCGGTCACTGATATGCAGATGGGCGATCTGCCTTCCCATCGCGCCCGCCATTTCCGAGGCGGAAAAACCTGCACGCACACTTTGTTTGACATCCAGCACAAAGCGTGCTTTCGGCAGGCAGTGTGCCATACTGCGGAAAAATGCGGGATTCCATGCCGCACAACGCGGCACATTCTCCTGCGCAACCGTAACACCCATCCGTTCTCCGGCCTCCATCACCCCTTGGAACCGCTCACAGTATTCCTCAACCGTTCTTTGTGTCTGCCTTCTGTCCCCGTGAAAGACCAGCAGATCAGCACCTAACAGATTTGCCGCCTCAAAAAATTTTTTGTAAAGCTCCAGACCATCCTGATAACGCCGTTCATATGCGGAAAAAAACAGGAGCGGTTCCATTTCCGAGGTAAACGGATGAATCGAAACGATCCGCACCCCTCCCCTATCCGCAATTCTGCGCAGCTCCCGCAGATACGGCTTTTCCAGCTCGCTTGGCGCGTTAATGAAAACCTCCGCTGCTTTTACCCCCAGAACCGCCATCCGTTTCAGAGCGAATTCCGGTACTTCTGGATAGTATGAGGCAGTCGAAATTCCGGCAACCATAACATCCTCCACTCTATTCTGTCAAAACAGACCGCCGTGGGTGCCGGCGGTCTGTTCTCAGTTTCATTTCTGTTTGTTCTGCGCCGCTTTATAGTTCTGCCAGGTTGCCCAGAGAGGACCGGCAAGGCAAACCGACGAATAGGCGCCCGCAACCATGCCAATCAGCATTGGGAGCGAGAAAACGAGGATTGATTCCACATGATAGATGACCGAGATGACACAGACCGTTCCCATCGCAATCACGGTTGAAACCGTTGTATTGATCGAACGCGTCAGGCTCTGGTTGATCGAGACATTGACTACCTCGTCAACCGTCACCTTACTCCCGAGCAAGCGTTTATTTTCACGAATCCGGTCGTAGACCACGATAGTCGCATTGATCGAATAGCCCAAAATGGTCAGGGCTACCGCGATAAAGCTGTCCCCGATTGGGAACCGGAAAAGCACAAACGCTGCAAACACGTACATCACATCGTGGAGCAGGGCGACCACCGAGAATACACCTGCCGACCATCCGCCCATCCTGCGGAACCGGTAGGCGATATACAGGATCATCAAAACAGCTGCTGCTGCAACTGCTACCATGGACTTGACGAAGAAATCCCGCCCGATCGCCGGGTCAACATTGCTGGTCGAGACAACCTCTATCTTGTTGTCCGGGAACTTCTCCTGAAGTGCGGAGGTAATCGCAATCTGCTGGTCAGGGCTGATCCCCTCTTTCACCGACAGGTTCGCAACATAGTTGGTTCTGCCGGTCACGACATCCTGCTGCTCCTGCACCGAAATCTGCTGGCCAAAAGCCTGCTGAATCGTGTCCTCAAACTGGCCCTTGTCAACCGACCCTTCAAATGAGTAGGTTACCAGCGAACCGCCCCGGAAGTTGATGTCCAGCTCTACGCCAAACACCAGAGAGGCGACCAGCGTAACCACCAGCACGACACAGGGAATGGTAAACCAGAGCTTTCTGCGTCCTACAATATCACGCATCACTTCTCACCTCCAAACAGCCAGGGTTTCCGGAAGGCTTTATATTTCGAGATTGATTTTAACATCAGACGGGAAGCGGTGACCCCCATCAGGAAGTTGAAGATCACGCCGACAATCAGGGTATAACCAAACGAATAGATCGCGCCGGTTGCGGAAGGCCCAAACCAGCGGAAAATTGGGCTGAACAGATTGCCCAGAATGCTGTTTGGCGGTCCAAACGCGCCCATCAGCACCGCAGCCACCAGCACCATTGTGATATTGCCGTCAAAAATCGCTGCAAAGGTGCGCTGGAAACCCGAATCGATCGCGCCTTCCAGGGTTCTTCCGTTTTTCAGCTCCTCCTTGATGCGCTCCGACGTGATGACATTCGCATCCACGCCCATACCGATCGAGAGGATGATGCCCGCGATACCCGGCAGTGTCAGGGTGAACGACGGGGCATTCCCGAAGAAACCGGAAATGCAGGCTACCGAGCCGGCAACTTGTCCAACAAGCGCGATACAGGCCACCACACCCGGCAGGCGGTAGAGCACAATGATATAGAGCGAAACCAGAGCGAATGCAACCGCCCCTGCCATAACCATCGCGTCACGCGCACCCATCCCAAGGGTCGGGGAAATCGAAGAGAAGTTCTCGGTCTCGAGCTTGAACGGGAGCGCACCGCCGTTAATCTTGTCCGCAAGGGATTTGGCCTCCTCCGCAGTGAATGCATACTGGCCGGAGCCTCCCGAGATGATCGCTTCCCCGCTCGGAATCTGCTGGTTGACGTTCGGTGCGGAGATCATGGTATCGTCCATCCAGATCGAAATTTTCTGCCCGACCAGGCGCCCGGTAGCGTCCGCAAACAGTTTCGCACCCTCGCTGGTCAGCTTGAGCGAGACAATATATTCGTTATTCTCCGGATTGATCCCCGCTTCGGCTTTTTCAACGTCTTTCCCCTCAAGGATCACCGGCCCGCTGGTGTTCTCCCGGAAGGTCAGAAGCGCTGTCTCCCCCAGCTCTTTCACAGCGGTTTCAGGGTTGAAGTCGCTCTCCCCTTCTTTCCAGGGAAATCGAACGATAATGCGGTCCTTATTATAATCGGTATAAACCTCGGAATCGGTGATGTTCTGCGAAACCAGACGCACCTTGATGATTGATTCCGCGGCAGCCATTTCGTCGTCGGTCGCGTCATAATCGTCCGGCGGGCTGAATGTTACATCCACGCCGCCCCGGATGTCGATGCCCCAGCGTATATCGCCCGCGCCCTTGATGAACGTGGTCTTGTTGTCCCCATAGCTGTACGAAAGCCCAAAGAACGACATCGCTGTAAGCAGGACGATAACCGCGACAACCACGAAAAACATCGGCTTGCCAACTTTTTTCATCTGCTTAATCCTCCTTGCACCGCGCCGCACAGCTGTGGGCGCGCCAATTGCCGCAATACGGCACTTTTTCTATTATAGGTGAAACTGCTAAAAAAGTCAATCAGATTTTGGAGCTGAACCCGTATTCTGCCTATGTTGCAAAGTAAAAATTCTGTGGTATGATAGGCAGGAAACCTGATTTTTGGTTTCATCTCAAAATACTGTCAGCGGAACAAAGACAGGAAAACCAAAAAGGAGTTGTTATCATGCGTTCCCCAAATCGGGCATTATCTCTTTTGAGATGCTATGGCCCGCTGGTGCTCGGCGCTTCCATTCTTTCGTTTGGGCTTTATAACGTGCACAGCCAGAGTGGGATCACCGAAGGCGGTGTACTGGGGATGACCCTGCTGCTTCACCACTGGTTCGGCATTTCCCCATCTATCAGTGGTTTCCTGATGGACGTGAGCTGTTATCTGCTTGCATTTCGGTTTCTGGGAACCTCGTTCGCCCGGTACGCACTCGTTGCCAGTTGTAGTTTTGCGGTTTCCTACGCATTTTATGAGCGGTTTCCACCGCTTCTTCCCGATCTTTCCGGACACCCGCTGACCGCTGCGGTAGTTGGAGGGCTTTTTGTTGGGCTGGGAGTCGGGCTGGTGGTGCGCAGAGGCGGCGCTTCCGGCGGGGACGACGCGCTCGCGCTGGTGATCTCCCATCTCACCCGAATCCCGATCTCCCGCGCGTACCTTTCCACAGACCTCACCGTTCTGGCGCTCTCTCTGAGCTATCTCCCGCTGAGCAAGATTGCCTGCTCGCTTGTGACTGTCACCATCTCCTCTTATGTAATCGGGAAGGTGCACACATACGGCGAACAGGCAAAACCTGAGCCGGCATGACAGTGGATCAAGCAGGAGAATAGATGCCTGTGTGAAAAATATTACAGCAGCTCTAGATGTGCGCCACTCCGCTGCAAAATCCAAAGAACAAGCGGTCGAAAAAACAGAACATAAAAAGAGCACTCCGCGCCTTTTCAGGGCGCGGAGCTGTTTATTCCTGGATAGTGACGGTTACCGGCGTCTCCAGCGTCCCGACCAGATCGAGCGTCTGAGGGTCGACCGCGTTGATGTAAGCGGTCGCGGGATAGGCTCCAGGAGAGCCTGGGATCAGCTTGAGGGATGCCTTTTCTATGTACTGGTTGGGGGCGATAAACTGGGACTGGTAACAAACCGACTCGGAGCCCTCCAGCCGGATTTCGACCACCATCAGATACTGATTGACAGCCGGATTCCCAATCAGCAGTTCCCCATCCTTCCCGTTCCTGGTAAAGGACGGGGCGGTATTGAGCTGATACACGAAGTCGGTTTCACTGGCTGGCTGCCCCACGTTTTCAGAGCCAGGAAGCCTGCCGATTTTGGCGGCGGGGTCCAAGCCCTCCACCTGATAGATCCGCTGGATTTCGTTTCTGTCGATCCCGCCTCTAAAAAAAAGAAATACGCCGAATCCGATCAGCAGAGTGCACAACAGCGAAAGCATCAAAACAAGGAACAGATTGGTGCGGGAGCGCGACCTGTATCTGACCGACATAAAAACACCTGCCTTAAAAAATTTTGCGTAGGATTTTGGGCCGAAACCACTCGACATAGAATCGCAGTACCTGGGTCAGCATGGAATCATACATCAAAAAGGTGAGATTTGCCATGCCTAGGACAATATATGTGGCATATTGTCCAAAACTGCCCCAGCCGTCAAGAAGGTCCGGGATGCCAAACACATAGAGGCAGATATAATAAAATGCTACAAGCACCAGATTAAAAAGTACGAGCTTTGCCAGATAGGCGAACGGGCGAAAAAGCCGTTGGAATACCGGGCGGATCATCGGATAATAGCCCAGCAGAAGAATGAACAACAGCTTTGCTTCCTGGTCAGGGATCAAAAAAAGGGAAAGCAAAGAAACCGAGAGATAAACCATCAAAGCTGTCCGAACACCATTCTCCTCTGAAACGGCAATCAGGACAATCCCCGCAAAGGCGGGAAAAACGTAGGAAGAAAACGGGATCAACCCGGTCATGAACAGCATCAGCAGGCAGACCGCGGCGGAGAGCCCGCCGATTGCAACCTGTGTACTTTTTTTCATAGAGTGCCTCCAAAGCGGGATGGGATAGAAACCAAAGCCTGTTTCAAAAAGGATGTTCCGATTTTTTGACCAGGCTTTAGAAGCAGCCGCCGCAATCCATGCAGCAGTTGGCGCAGTAGAGCGCAGCACAGATATCACAGCAGCTGCATGGCGCAGCATTCATGTGCGTCGTATATCCGCCCTGGCCATAACGGGCCTGACCGGTCTGACGCTGCCAGAGAAGCTGGTTATAAGCCGCAGAATACTCCCTGTTCTGGGGATTCATTGCACACGCCTTCTGGAAACTCTGGAGCGCGTCGTCCAGCCATCCGCGGGAATAGTAGATGCTGCCTTTCAGAAAATACCACTCTGCATCCCGGCTGCCGGCCGAAACCCCGTCCAACAGTTCCTGTGCCTCGGCGAGCCTTCCCGCATTGATCATTCTGCGGATGTCCGCAAACTGGGATGAGCCGCCATAGCCGCCGGTATAGCCACCGCCGCCATAGGTGGAACCGCCCTGCCCGGCCTTGCGCTGTGCAAGGATCGCATCGTACGCCTGATTGATCTCCTGCATCTTTTCTTCCGCAAGGTCAGAGAGCGGATTGTTCACATAGTTGTCGGGGTGATACTTTTTAGCAAGCTCCCGGTAGGCAGATTTCACCTGCTCATCCGTTGCAGTGGGGGAAACCCCTAAGACCTTATAAGGATCTGTCATCTGCGTTTCGTCTCCTTTGGCAACAAGATTCGTTCAACGGTATCGCGAAGCCCCAAATAGACAATGTTGTCCAAGATCGGCTTATAATACTGCAAGTCAAGCAGGTCATATGTTTTTTCCAGCTCGGCGATCGTGAGGAACAGGGAGCCTTTCGCGTTCTCCCGGATGGCCGCGAGCTGTTCGTCCGAGGGGGTGCCATCCAGATGCTCCCGCAGCAGAAAGGCGTTGTAGCTGCCCTGACGAACATCTTCCTCCAGATCGTCCAGCGCATCCGCAAGATAGACATACCGCCCCAGCAGATACCCAAACCGCAGCAGCACCCGTTTGCAGCCGGGTTCCTCCGAAAGCTGCCCGCAAAGCCCCGAAAGCGCAAGGGCGGTCGGCTCACTCGCCTGATCCACACTGTCACACCGCTCGCTTTCGATCAGACTCTGCCTGCTGATCGTCTCATAGAGGATTGAGGCTGTTTCGGGATAGACGTCCGCCGCTTTCCGGTAGGCAAACCATACCAAAGGCTTGCAGGCCAGAGAACCCAACCGCTGAACAAACCCGCCGTCGTTATAATTGTCGAGCAGTTTGAAATAGAGGGTCAGCATTGCGGCCCCCCCTGCGAACTCCAAAGCCCCGCTTTCTTCACAACACGGCGCTTTTTTCAGTGGGTTCAGCATACACCGCCGAAGCGAAAAATCCTGCGGCTTGTCTTGGAGTGACATCTGAAGCAGCGCAAGAAAGGTAAAATCATAGCTGAGGGTGAGCCGAGAGAATGGGCCGTATGTGCGGCCCAGCTGCTTACACAGTCCACAGTAAACCGCCTTGTAGGTTTCGTATTCACAAACCCGCATCTGCGGCTTAAAGGGCTTCACATATCCAAACATAGTGTGCTCCATTACAAGATACTTAACGATACCAGTTTACACGAATCAGCTTCCAATTTGTTTAATAAACTATGAATTGTCTAAAAAACCCTGTAAATTTGTAGCGAAAAGACCGCGCAGACTGTCACAACCGATCAGAACGCCGGATTCTTTTTATTCGCGTCTGTTTGAAACCGGCTGAGAACGTGTTTCACGCTTTCTTTGCCGAAGATACAAAACGAATTCCCTGCGTTTACAGAAGATTGAACAGAAAAATAGCAAGTCCCAGAAGAACCAAAATGACCCCGGTCGCCTGGTTTAACGTCTTTGGTTCTGCCTTATTCGCAAAGATTGCCGCAACTCTGGCCCACAGGAAGGTAAAAAGTATGCATAACGCCATAACCAACCAGTCCGGGGAGCCGCCAATCCGGAAATGGGAAACAGCACCAGTCAGTGCGGTAAACGTCATGATAAATACGCTGGTGCCGACGGCTGTCTTCAGTTCATATCCCAGAACGGAGGTCAGTATCAGGAGCATCATCATGCCGCCACCCGCTCCGACAAACCCGCAGATGAAGCCGATGAGGATTCCACAGGCAACCGATTGAACCGCCCTTTTCCCGGGGGCTGTCCGCTTCATCGCTTCCTTGGTGGTCATCACCGGTCTCACAATAAATTTGATGCCGAGAAGGAAGGTCATAAATATTGAAAAATTCCCCATCGCCGCAGAAGGGATCAGGCTCGAAACATAACTCCCAACGACGGTGAACAATAAAACGCTGCACATCATGAGGAATCCATTTCTGATGTCCAGATTTTGATTCTTTTTATAGGTGTAGGCGGATACTGCGCTCGCCAGCACATCAGACGAAAGTGCAATTCCAACCGCCATATAGGGCTCTATATGCAGAAAGCTGATAAGCATGGGACTGATTACGGCAGCGGCGCTCATCCCTGCAAAGCCGGTCCCGAGGCCCGCGCCCATACCGGCAAAAAAGGTCACTGCGATTGTCATAAGCAGTTCCATATCAAATCTTCCCCTTCATCATGTTCGTTGTATTTTGATCAATCCTGTCCAATGTTCCAAGGAAATTCTGGTACTGTGCCGCATCAATGCCCTGGAAAAGCTGCTCTAAAAACTGGTTTTGAATGATATGCCCCTGTTCTATAAAAGGAGCGGCTTTTTCGGTACAGACCAAAATCGTTTTCCTGCGGTCTCCGGGCGCAGACCTTCGCTCCAGCAGCCCTTCATTCACCAGGCGATCCACATTGATCGAAACAAGATTGGCCTTGATGCCTCTGATTTGCACAATATCCCGCGCAGTATTCAGGTTCGGATTGTTTGCAAGAAACATGAGGATGTCAAAAGCAGTCTGCGGAATCTGTGTCTTCTTGCAGATTCCCTTGCAGATCTGTCCATAGGCCCGCAGAATTTTATAAGGCAGCTCAATCCCCTTTATAAAGTCCATAGATTCACTTCCTTATTATTCAAAAATGAACTATTCAATTTTAGAATTACTATAGCAAAAACAGCATATCTTGTCAACCTACCCTTTCTCGAAAAATGCTTTTAGAGTGGCCTTTTCGAAAAAACGTCGAATTTTCCTCCACTGGCACTTGACGAACCTTTCCGCTTCTGCTATAATTTACTGGTTAGTCACGGGATCATGTCCTGTAACTTCAACATCCTTGCTCTGTCCGTTCGAGGCAGGGCCTAAAGTCCAAAAGGAGGTGTTCAAATGGCACAGCTGAAAGCAAATTACGAGACTGTCATGGTATTCAGTGTGAAGAACGGTGAGGAATCGGTGAACGCTCTGGTTGAGAAGTTCAACACTCTGATCGCCGACAATGCGACCATCAACAAGGTGGATACCTGGGGGCAGCGCACACTGGCCTACCCGATCAACGACGAGACGGTTGGTCATTATGTAGTTGTTGAGTTTACCTCGTCCCCAGAATTCCCTGCAGAGCTTGACCGTATCTACAAGATTACGGACGGCGTTCTTCGCAGCCTGATCGTTGCGAAAGAGGAAGCAACCCAGGCGGAGGAAGCATAAGGACAAGGATGGTGTACGGCTATGTTAAATAGAGCGATCCTGATGGGCCGTCTCGTTGCCGATCCTGAACTGAGGCAGACCCCAAACGGCATTTCGGTCTGTTCGTTCACCATTGCGATCGACCGCAACTACGCCAAGGACCGGGAACGTCAGGCTGATTTTATCGACATCGTTGCATGGCGGCAGAGCGCGGAATTTGTTTCGCGGTATTTTGCCAAAGGCAAGATGATTATTGTGGAGGGTTCGATTCAGACCCGCCTCTATGAGGATAAAAACGGCAATAAGCGCAAGGCGGTTGAAGTGGTCGCGGATAATGTGCAGTTCGGCGAATCCAAAAATGCCAGTGCGGGCGCACCGCAGGATTATCGTACCCCTGCGCCAACACAGGCTCCCCCTCAGCCCGCTGTTTCCTATTCGAGCGGTGATGTGGGCGACTTTGCCGAGATGCCTGCTGATTCGGACGATCTGCCGTTCTAATTAACTAGAGTATTCTCCCCCGCATTTTCCGCGGCACACTGAAGAAACCGTATAAGGAGGTTTGTGATTATGGCTTTCGAGAGAGAAAACAGAGGTCCCCGCTCCGGCGGCAGAAAAGGCAGAAAAAAAGTCTGCTCGTTCTGTGTCGATAAGCTCGGCCCGATCGATTATAAGGATGTCCCGCGCCTGAGAAGATACCTGAGCGAACGTGCAAAAATCGTTCCCCGCCGTGTAACCGGTACCTGTGCGCGCCATCAGCGTCAGCTTACCATTGCGATTAAGCGCGCCCGTCATCTTGGTCTGCTGCCCTATGTCAGCGACTAATTTTTGCTGATAGATACGAACTATTTTTTATGGCTGCTGTTTCTGGAAACAGCAGCCATATTTTAAACGATGGAAAAAGAGGTAAACAAAAAGTAGATGCCTTTTGTTTACCCCTTTTTTTGATTCTCCCCCAAGCCTTCCCTTTTCGGATTTTTTTATTTGGTTTTTGTTCACACTGTTCACATCGGATACATTGATCGTTTGTGGATTTTATGGTAGTATTTTGAACATGGAATGTAAAATGAAAGAAGGACGATTATGAACTGGCTTAGAAGGATGATGTACGGAAGATATGGTTCGGATCAGCTCAATGTTGCGATGCTGGTCTTGAGTATTGCGCTCTTGCTGGTCAGCAGGCTTCTGCGGATCCGGATTTTTTATTGGTTTTCGTTTATTCTGTTGGTACTCTGCTACCTGCGGATGTTTTCCCGCAATATCACGCGGCGGCATGAAGAAAACCAGAAGTTCCTGCGCTACTGGTTCCCCATGCGTGAACGATGGTACCGGATGACCGATAACCTGCGGGACTGCCGCACCCACCGCCATTTTAAATGCCGCAACTGCGGGCAAAAGCTGCGTGTTCCACGCGGCCGCGGAAAGGTAAGCATCACCTGTCCCAGATGTGGAAATCAGTTTCTGGGGAAAACCTGATGAAATCCTGTAATTTTACCAAAAAACACCTTGGCGTATCTCTAAAAATATGGTAAAATCAGCACATACTGACCCGACAACCCGTACGGCCGTTGCTTACAGGAGGTGTGGATTTGCGGCGTTCTTTAACCTACAATGCAAAACATCCCAGCGATTTCATCCAATCCACCATGCTCATCTTTTCCCTCTTGCTGATCGGATATGGCTTCCTGTTTAATCCGCCTTGGCAGATCGCAATCGGGCTTTATCAGATCGTCACCACGCAGGCGGTCTTAATTACCGATTCCATGCTGATTGGTGGAGTTGGCGCGGCATTCGTCAATGCGGGGCTGGTGACGCTCATCTCGGTTTTTCTGCTTCGGATAGCCAAGGTCCCATTTTCCGGAATCAGTGTGGCCTGCCTGTTTTTGATGGCGGGTTTTTCCCTGTTCGGTAAAGACATCAGCAACATCTTCCCTATCATCATCGGGGGCTACCTCTACTCTCTCTATAAGCAAGAGCCTTTTTCCCGTTATATCTACATATCCCTTTTCGGAACAGCGCTCGCTCCGGTCGTCACCGAGATCGCTTCGATCGGGCAGAATGGCACCCCGCTTTTTCGCTATCTTATCGGCTGTCTGATCGGTCTGCTGATCGGGTTTGTTCTGCCGCCGCTCGCCGCCTATACCTTGCGGGTGCACCAGGGATACAATCTCTATAATGTCGGCTTTACTGCCGGATTGATCGGCATGGTGCTCGCTTCCCTGTTCAAATCCTTCGGACATGAGTTTGA
This sequence comes from Anaerotruncus sp. 1XD42-93, assembly GCF_009917605.1. Classification (NCBI taxonomy): domain Bacteria; kingdom Bacillati; phylum Bacillota; class Clostridia; order Eubacteriales; family Oscillospiraceae; genus Anaerotruncus; species Anaerotruncus sp. 1XD42-93. The sequence goes on from NZ_QZEG01000003.1 coordinate 128,268, forward strand.
TTCCCGGATGGTTTGGAGCACCGGGTATAACCTGCCGTTTTCAATCTTCCTGTTTTTACTCTTTGGAATTATGGTTTTTACCGGCTTTTGGCTAAATGGGAAGTGCTTTTCCGGTTTTTCCCGTATCCATCGCCACACTGGCCGCTCGGTGGCGGACTTCATCCTGCTCGACGGTTACCCCCTCGTGCTGATTAACATGGGAGTGGTTGGTGGTTTCGCGACCGCTTATGTGCTGCTGGTCGGTGGTGATCTCAATGGCCCGACAATCGGCGGTATCCTGACCATCTGTGGATTTGGTGCATTTGGTAAGCATATGCGCAATATCGTCCCAGTGATGGCGGGGGTGGTCATAAGCTCTTATTTTATGGTCTGGAAGTTGGATTCCCCCAGCGTGCTTTTGGCAGCCCTTTTTTCGACCGGGCTCGCCCCGATCTCTGGGCAGTACGGCTGGAAATGGGGGATCCTTGCGGGAATCCTGCACGCTTCGGTCGTGCTCAACACCAACATTCTACACGGCGGATTGAATCTTTACAACAACGGATTTGCTGCGGGGCTGGTCTGTATGGTGCTGTTGCCGCTGATCGAGGCATTCCGCAAAGAAGATGGTGATTAGGGCTTGCTTGAAAACTGTAAACCGGACGATCATTTTAGCTTTCAGGCAGCCCCTGGATGGTTCAGGAAGCAGCGCTTCGCTGTTTCGCGATAAAAACAGGAAAGGAAGTGGTAGGGATGAATGCGACTATCAAAAAGATGACCCGAATTATGGATGAGCTGACCTATTTTTTCTTTAGTGTCGGCTCTCAGGGGATACAGATTAACCTGCTGCAGCTGGAAAACGGATGCGAACTGCACTTTTCAAGCGGATACAGCCCTTCGGAGCGCGCCCGGGTCAACGACCTTGAACGCTTTCTACAGGTGGAAGAATCCGAACGGGACCAAAGCCTGGAGGAATTTTTCTGGCAGCTCGCAGGCTCTAACCGTAACGGGGGCGGGCAGGACTCCGAACTGCATTTGATTGGGCAGATGATCGACCGCGCTTCGGTACAGATCACCGACGAACGGGTGGATCTGGTGCTTTTCAAACAGCGGGATTGACAGGGCTGGTACTTGCAGGAAAAAATGCGTTTTTCCTGCTTTTCCCGATACAGGAGACAAAAAACTGCATTAGGTTGTGTTTTTTGCAGGAAAATTTGCGGAAAAACGGAAGGATTCTAGCAATTTGTGCGAAACTGGTGTATACTGGGCTAGTAATTCACCGCCTGTGAGCGGGGTTGAAGAAGTGGAAGACCAAAATAAATAACGGAGGCGTTTATTATGGCAAGAGAAGTAGTACTGGTTGGCGCTGTGCGTACCGCGCTCGGCAGAATGGGCGGCTCGCTGGCGAATGTTCCGGCGGCGGAGATGGGTTCTATCGTGATTAAGGAAGCGCTCAACCGCGCCGGGGTCAAGCCGGAGGCGGTCGATGAGGTGCTGATGGGCTGTGTGCTCCAGGGCGCTTTGGGGCAGAACGTTGCACGTCAGGCCGCAGTGAAGGCGGGCGTTCCGGTCGACGTCCCTGCACTGACTGTCAATAACGTCTGCGGCTCCGGCCTGAAATGCGTCAACATGGCGGCTGCAATGATCCTAGCCGGTGAAGCGGATATCATCGTTGCAGGCGGCATGGAGAATATGTCGGCGGCTCCGTTTGCGCTGCCGCAGGCGCGTTACGGCTACCGCATGAACAACGGCACGCTGGTTGACACAATGATTAAAGATGCGCTCTGGGATGCGTTCAATGACTACCATATGGGCATCACCGCAGAGAATGTCGCCGAGAAATATGGCATCACCCGCGAGATGCAGGATGCGTTTGCCGCGCAGAGCCAGCAGAAATGTGAAGCTGCCCGGAAAGCCGGTAAATTTGATGAAGAGATCGTCCCGGTGCCGGTCAAGGTGAAAAAAGAGACCGTGATGTTCGATAAGGACGAGTTCCCGCGCGACGGTGTGACCGTTGAAGGGCTTGCAAAGCTCAAGGGCGCATTCAAGAAGGACGGCACCGTCACCGCTGCAAACGCTTCCGGCATCAATGACGGTGCGGCTGCGATCGTCGTCATGAGCGCTGAAAAAGCGGCTGAACTGGGCATCAAGCCGATGGCGAAATGGATCGGCGGTGCCTCCGCTGGTGTCGACCCGGCATACATGGGCATTGGCCCTGCCGCCTCTACCCAAAAACTGTTTGCAAAGACCGGACTCAAGATCGAGGATATGGACCTAATCGAGGCAAACGAGGCATTCGCGGCACAGGCACTGGCCGTTGGCATGGACCTGAAATGGGATCCCGCCAAGGTCAATGTCAATGGCGGCGCCATCTCGATTGGACATCCGGTCGGTGCATCCGGCTGCCGTATCCTGGTTACCCTGCTCTATGAGCTGAAACGCCGTGAAGCCGGTAAGGGCCTTGCTACCCTCTGCGTCGGCGGCGGCATGGGTGTGTCGGCGGTTGTCGAAAATATCAAATAAGGATTTTTCCAGCAGGCCGCCGGGAACGGCGGCCTACATCCCATTTCTTCCGGAACCGGTTCCGGGACATTGTTGTATGTGTGGCGGTTTTGAACCGCGTATGTGTGAGAAGTATTTTTTAGGAGGATTTGTGTGGAATTTGTAAAGTATGAGCAAAAGGGCTTTGTAGGGATCATGACGATCAACCGTCCAAAGGCGATGAATGCGCTCAATGCACAGGTGTTGGATGAGATGGCTGAAACGATCGACAACATCTTGATTGACGAAACCCGCTGCCTGATTATCACCGGAGGGGGAGAAAAAGCCTTTGTTGCGGGGGCTGACATCGCTATGATGCGTGAAATGACCCACGAGGAAGGCAAAGAGTGGAGCCGTAAGGGCAACAGTGTTTTCCGGTCGCTTACCACCCTGCCGATCCCGGTCATCGCCGCAGTCAACGGATACGCATTGGGCGGCGGCTGTGAGCTTGCATCCGCCTGTGATATTCGCATCGCGTCTCACAATGCTGTTTTTTCTCAGCCGGAGGTTTCTCTTGGCATCACCGCCGGGTTCGGCGGCACCCAGCGGCTCGCCCGTATCGTCGGGTTTGGCTGGGCCAAAGAGATGCTCTACACCGCAGGGCGGATCGATGCAAACACTGCGCTCCAGATCGGGTTGGTCAACCATGTCTATCCGCAGGAAAGCCTGATGGAAGAGGCGGTCAAGCTGGCGGAGCGGATCGCCGCAAATGCCCCCATCGCGGTTCGTGCAACCAAAATGGCGGTCAACCGCGGACAGGATGTGGGGAATCAATGGTCGCTGGAGGTCGAGTCCGACCAGTTCAGCACCTGTTTCGAGAGCGAGGACCAGCATAATGCCATGCTTGCATTCCTCGAAAAACGCAAACCAGGCGCATTCTTGAACCGTTAACGGTGAAATTTGAAAAATCAGGAGGTATCCGAAGATGAAAGTTGGAGTAATCGGCGCGGGAACGATGGGTTCCGGTATCGCGCAGGCGTTCGCAGTTACGGATGGATATGAGGTTGTCCTCTGCGACATCTCAGAGGAATTTGCTGCCGGCGGCAAGCAGAGGATCGAGAAAAACCTCTCCCGACTGGTTTCAAAAGGCAAGATGGAGCAGGCCAAGATGGACGACATTCTCGGCCGTATTACGACTGGGCTGAATGACAAGGTGGCCGACTGCGATCTCGTTGTGGAAGCTGCGCTCGAGCGGATGGATCTGAAAAAAGAACTGTTCTCAAAATTGCAGGGGATCTGCAAACCCGAGACGATCTTCGCGTCCAATACCTCTTCCCTCTCGCTGACCGAGATGTCCAAAGGGCTGGACCGTCCGGTGGTCGGAATGCACTTTTTCAATCCCGCCCCTGTCATGAAGCTGGTGGAAGTGATCGCCGGTCTCCAGACTACCCCCGAGACAATGGAAAAAATCTTCGCAATTGCAAAAGAGATCGGTAAAGTGCCGGTCGAGGTGAAAGAGGCGGCGGGTTTCGTAGTCAACCGTGTCCTGATCCCAATGATTAACGAAGGCATTGGCATCTATGCGGATGGAGTCGCTTCGGTGGAGGACATTGATACCGCCATGAAACTTGGCGCAAACCACCCGATGGGGCCGCTGGAGCTGGGCGACCTGGTCGGGCTGGATGTTTGCCTCGCAATCATGGAGGTTCTCTACGCTGAATTCGGCGATCCCAAATACCGTCCGCATCCCCTGCTCCGCAAGATGGTTCGCGGCGGTATGCTCGGCAGGAAAACAGGCAAAGGCTTCTACGATTACACCAATCGGTAATGTCTGCGCGCTCCATCTTTTGAAGTGGCTGACACCCCGCAGGTTTTGGGCCGTTGCCGGCAGTCCTCCGCAATGGATGCCATGGGCCTGCAAAGGATCAAAGCGATCCTTTGCACCTGCTTCGGCTGTGATCGGGAAGTAAAATATAGCAGGAGGAACGTATATGGACTTTGTATTGAGCAAAGAGCAGGAAATGGCGCGGCAGCTGTTCCGTGATTTCGCGGAAAAAGAGGT